>JBBQXZ010000241.1:0-7294 GCA_038209145.1 Cytophagales bacterium
AGTATTTACAACAACCTTGGCAGAGTTCAGAGAGAAAAGGCCAACTACCACGGTCACGGTGCCAGCCACCGGATTTGTAGAAATTGCATTCTTGTTTGAAGTGATTCTAGACAACAATGAAAGTCTTGTGTCCATGAGGGCACGGGCCAGAATTTCACAGTAATTTCATAACAACTCAATAAAATAACCTGCGATGTATTTCCATCGCAGGTTATTTTATATCACCACATTTATATAATGGATTGATTTTCACCTATATCCTGAACATATTTTTATTTCGGATTGGATCTTTTATTTTTCACTTTGTGTTTTCAGTTCTGCAACAGAGTCCTCCAGCATGTCCAGTTCATATGTTAACCTTACTCTACTTGCTTCCCATGATATGCCCTGGTATTTTAACAAGTCGTTGATCTCTATTTTCAACGATAGAATCTTTTTCTTCAATTGAAATACCACACCCTGAAAAGCGAAATTCACCCCACTTTTATTGGATTTAAAAACTTGGTTGATTTGATCCAAGTCTTCGGAAATCAATTGAATCCTTTCAGTTGTCTCAAGCACATAATTTTGAATAGTACGTAATGAATCATATTCAATCAGTTCAGCTTCTATCTTGGTGTTTAGTTTTTTAGAAGGAAATTCAAGAACCTCTGCCTGATTTTCTGTACGTTCGTTTTCATTTGGGTTGGTACAAAAGCTTAAACAAGCCAAAAGTAGAAAAGATGACAAACACCTATAATTTGCTGATCCTAACTTCATGTTATTTCCTTATTGTGACCTGGCATGTTCAACGTGTGCTATTTGAATTGGGTGGGTATCTATTTTGAAAATACAAATTTAAGGAATAAGATAAAGAAAAAGCTTAAATAACAGGATTAATCTCTCTCAGCCGATATTTGTTTTATTGATTCACCAAAGAAACTCCTGGCGTAAAAATCACAGTTTCACAAAACCGCCTTCTCAAGGTTGTGGTCTCAGCTAAAAAATTTACCAGCTGATTGCGAATTATCATTCTTCATAACCACTCTTTATGTTTGTCGAGATCATTTTGAAAGGTTGATTCGCATTAAAATTATAACTGGAATTTGCGGGGATGAGGATTCCCTGACCCTTGATAAGTGTAAAGAGACTTTGGTTGATAGTCAATTCTGCGGTTCCGTCAATGATCTGTATGTATTTGTCAAAATGTGAGATTTGCTCACCTGTTTGCATACCTTCATCAAGTGAACTCGCGGTAATATTGCCTGTGATTTTGTTTAAGATTGTTTTACTTACAATAGTCTGGGGTAGATATTCAATGATTTCGGTAATTACATGCTCTTTTTTAATTTCCATAATAACTTTACCATCAGTATATACATCAAATTTATTATCAATTGGCTACAAATATCACAAATCAAGCTCGTATTAAATTACATTTAAAAGGCCAATAGTTGTATAAATCATTTATTATCTATATCCCTCAAATCTTTTTTTCTTTAATTTCTTAAAGTACGATGGCGTCAGTCCTGTCACTTTTTTAAATTGATTGGATAAGTGGGACACACTGCTGTAATTCAGGCGATAAGAAATCTCCGTCAGGTTAAGCTTCTCGTAAAGCAACAATTCTTTGACCCGCTCAATTTTATGAATGATTATGAACTGTTGAATGGTAATTCCCTTCACCTCTGAAAACATGTTGGATAGATAGGTGTAGTCATATCCTAATTTATCGCTGATGTAATCCGAATAATTGATTTTTGGAAGCTCGTCGGCGTAATGGATCATTTCGATGATAACATTTTTGATTTTGTCAATCAGAATGCTTCTTTTATCCTCGAGAATCTCCAGCCCGACTCGCTTTAAGTTCAAGCTAAGTTGATTACGTTCCTGATCGGAGACTTGATCTTTGGTTTCGACCAAGCCGAGATCAACGGATAGATAGGGGATGCCTATCTTTTCTAACTCCTGCTGAACAATTATTTTACAGCGAAGGCTGACCATAAATTTGATATAAATCTTCAAAGTCTCTTTTTCTTTTTGGTTACAACGATAGTTTAAAAATGCAATGCCAATCAATTAAAAATCAAAATAGTAAGAAAGTTGTCTAGGAGATGTAAGATACTGGATTCATATGAAAATACTTCTTTTATATAGAAATTTCTGAGTTCTTTGGAAAAAGAAAAGCACAGAAAATAAATTTTTCTGTGCTTCGGGATTTTGGCTGTAATTCTTAAATTAAGAAAAACCAGTCGTAGGAAATTGGTAACTAGCCGTGTCCATTTTCTCAGATCATAATAGAAGAATTAATAAGATTATGACCACTAAAAGTGCTCCGACAGAAAGATATACACCCCCACCGTTTTTTTTAAGTTCTTTGTTGATTTCTCGAATTTCAGACTTTAATTCCCTTTTTTCGGTTCTGTCCAAGCTGGACATGTCAAGTTCCTTTATCTCCTGCAGTCTGAGGACCATGGCCTGGGTCTTGGCTTCACTCATCGGAAGTGTTGGGCGGGAGATATCCTTTCCAGCTGCCATAAATGGAGCACTGAAAAATAAACTAAACACCAACACCCTTGTTAACATCATAATGTTTCTTTTTTTCATCTTGTTTATCGTTATTATTTTGTTTACTAATTTCGTGCCTAATCTGAGAAAGTCGTTATAAGAAATGGGCCATATGTTGTAAATTTTACAGATTTTAATAAAAAAAATTCTTTTGGACGGTAAACTGAACGATGTCTGTTTGGATGAAATTCTCCTTGGATTTATCCCATTGATTCATATAACCTACCTGAAAGCTAGATTGCTTGTCCATCCTATATCCAAGTCCCAAATACCCCCAGTTTCTAGAAAAGAAGGTGGGCCGAAGCTTCGAATCTTGGTTGAACCATAATTCATCAAACGCATTGAAAAACAGGGCTTTCTCTTTATTTTGGAATATAAACAAATCGAAAGTACCCGTGATGCGGTATCTAAACCTATTTGCATAATCATTCCCCTGCACGGTATATTCCCCGTTTATTTGTTCTACATGATCTATCCAGCGGTTTTCTTGTCTGAAACGGTTTATTAAATGAAGCTTACCGATGTCAAATTTCATTAGTGCCTGCTGCCAGACATTATGCTCTGATGACAGCACTTTCAACAGGTAGGGTTGTTCTGGATTCGTTCTGATATAGGAATAGCCCAATGAAAACTCAAGTTGATCGGCTACCTTATAATCTATTGATGGTCGTAATAGAAATTGCCCCTTCTCCTTGAAGAACCACGGATTTCTTTGATGAAGTTCGTTGGTTACGTACCACTTCTCTGAGATTTTTGCCCTTGTGATAAGCAATCCCCAGGAATGGTTGGCTCCTTCCAATTTGTTTTGGCTGAATAAATCCAATGGGCGGACCATCAGAAGAATGAGCGTGAATATGATTCGTAGTTTGTTCATGGCCGCAGCTAATTTTTAAAACTCGTTATTTCAATTTTGATCAGTTCTCTGTAGCTTAACAAGGTGTCAGCGACCATGCTCCGTAACCGTGGGATTTCGATTGATTTGGAGCGACAATAATTCTGAATGTAATTTTCAAGAAAATTGAATTGATTCCTAGCATGAGATAGTGAAAACTTCTTGCTGTCCATAAGTGACACTCCATCGCCATGGAGTAGAAGCCGCTTTTCTCTCAATTTTTCAGCTAAAGCAAACCACCTTGCCTGCTTATCAAAATCCGTCAAAAGGTGTTTGTACACTTGGCATGCATGATGTTCCAAAATAATAACCTGCTCAATGCCTTGTCTTTCAATTTGGTTGGCAATATCCTGCAAAGTATCCGCACAACAACTTTCCAGATCCACGCCTAAAATGGTTATCACAGAAACTCTTTTGTTGTTAACTTTTGCTATTTCGACAAGAAAATCCATACAGCTCAAAACCAATGTCTTTTGCTTGACTTCCTGTAGGAGACCTATGATTGTTGGATATAATTGGCGTTTCATAAAGCGTTTACTTTTTTGGTTTTCCTAGTTGCTAGATGGTGTTCCGAATTTTTTTGCAAATGGTCCATACCCACCATTTCAAATTTACCTCCCTCATGGGTGTATTCGTGTTGATACTGATGTAAATTTTCCATGACAGTATGGTCTATCAGATTGGCATTGGTAAAATCAAGGATGATGGTCTTCTGTCTGGGTAATGTATTCAGAAATTTTTTCAGCTTGATATAATTACTGAATACAGCCGAGTGAAAAACCGAAACCGTGTATTCACCTTTTTCCAGGTTGGCACGCATGGTAAAAAGTGGTTTAAATATATATTTCAACGGAAGCCCACTTCTCAGATGTAGAATAAATTTAGTCACTATGCCCAAGCCAATGCCGACCAAAAGATCTGTGGCCAGTGTAGCAATAATGGTCACCAGGAAAATGAGTAACTGCTCCGAACCAATCTTGTAAGTATTGTAGAATTCCTTGGGCGAAGCCAATCTAAATCCGGTGTACACCAGCATGGCGGCAAGAGCAGACAACGGAATCTGATGAATGAGCAAAGGGAAAAAGGCGACAAATACAAGCAGAAATACCCCATGAAAAAAATTGGACCAGGCTGTTTTACCACCGTTGTTGATATTGGCAGAGCTCCGTACGATTTCAGAAATCATGGGAAGACCACCAATCAATCCGGCAAGTGTGTTGCCTATACCTATTCCCATCAAGTCCTTGTTCATGTTGGACTTCCTCCTATAGGGATCTAGGCTGTCGATTGCTTTGGTGCTAAGTAGGGATTCCAGGCTTCCTACCAAGGCAAACATGATGATGTATTTGATGGAAGTAATAGAAAACACCTGTGAAAAATCAGGAAAAGTAATGGCAGAAAGTAGGTTTTCCGGCAGGGTGACCAAAAACTTAGGTCCTATGGTATACTCCTGTCCGTTTAGGAACAGGTATTTGTGCTCATGTTCTAGATCAAAATAGATTCCGAGTGGAATGGCTACCAGAATTACGATCAAGGGAGCCGGAAGCATCTTGAGGTATTTGTTTTTGAACAATGGAAATAAAAACATGATCAAAAGGCTAATTGCCCCTATGATGGCAATATCGGGATTGATGAAGCCAAAGGCATGAGGCAATTCCGCAAATAGGTCCAAGGTTTCGTTTGCCTCCGGTTTTACTCCGATCATGGTGAACAGTTGCTTGGCAATGATAATGATCCCAATGGCTGCCAACATGCCGTGAACAGCTGCTGATGGGAAAAAATCTGCCAAGACGCCTGACTTCACCCAGCCGAAAACAACCTGTAAAAGCCCTGCAATTACTATTACTGCCAGCGTCAGTTTGTACCCAGCCATCGGATCGCCCTGTCCCAGTTCATTCACTGCACCCAACGCAATGATTATCAACCCTGCTGCCGGACCTTTTATCGTCAAGTGGGAACCTCCGAGAAAGGTAACAACCAAACCTCCCAGAATAGCTGTGAAAATGCCAGCTACCGGAGGGAAGCCGGAGGCCATGGAAATCCCCAAGCACAGTGGTAAGGCAATGAGGAAAACCAAAAACCCGGAGGTTAAGTCCGCTTTCCAATTCTGGCGAAGTCCCGCAAGTCCTACTTGGGGTACTTCAATTTTTTGTTTGTTCATAATTCGATTGATTAGGAAGTTTTTAATGCGGTTGAATGATAGTTTTTGATATGGGGGCCGAGAAACAGCCGGGCGTAAATTCTGATGAGGGCAATGCCCCCGAATATGAAACTGATGGCATCAAAGGCGGCTAGAAAGTACTGATCCTCATGTATGTGGCTGAACAGCAAGTCTACACCGACAAAGGTGGGTGTGATTGGAAAGCCCATAATGCCCAAAGTCGCCAGAAGAAATACAAGGGCTAATTTGGGATACTCGTAGACATGTCCATGGTACTTGTTGAGGTCAAAATGACTGGACTCTTTTTTGCTTAGAAAATCCAACGCCCAATAGCCGGTGACTCCGGCAACTACGACCCCACTGAGGTAAATTTGAGTCTGTCCATAATCGAAGTTTTCATTGAACGATACTGCCAGAGCAATCCAGAAGTGGTTTGCTATCACAAGCATCAAGGCAAGTTTCGGGTAGTTTCTTTCTGAAAATGCCTTGAAAACAAACATCATTCCCAAAAGCCCAAAAAAGGAAGGTATGAATGAGCCTATTCCTTCGGGAATCAAAGCTTTGTTGAAATACAGGTAAAGGCCGATACCATAGATTGGCAAAAAAATCACCAGAAGATTGCGTGTGGTTAGGAAATCAAGTTTTCTCCCCAGTCTTTTAACAGGGCCAAATACCCACCTGTTGAAGAAATGGTCTAAATTCCATTCTTTGACAGAAAGCAAGTATAGGCTATATTCCAGCTTTTTGGGAAAGGTGTCTTCAAAGGTAATTTCTTGGGGCTTGAAATGATAAAACTTATCCCTAATCAAGTAAGCCACCACTGACGGGGAGACCAGCAACTGATAGGTTCTCAGAAAGGCGTTTCCCGCAAAGTGAATCAATACCAATGTTTCCCATCCCATAGCTACCTCAATAAACATGATACCAATCTGCGCAATAGACGCATAGGCAATCTGGGTTTTGATCGTAGACTGTACACGGGCGATGGGATACGCAATCAATGCGGTAAGCACCCCAACCAGTCCAATCAGAATCCGAGCGACCAGCTGATGTTCCCAGAATGCATACGTTCTAAGAAGCAGAAATACCCCGAAGTGAACCGACAGCGACCCATAGAAAATAGCCGATGAAGGGGTGGGTCCTTCCATCGCCCTGGGCAGCCAGGAAGAAAAGGGAAGTTGGGCGGATTTTGCAGCGGCGGCCACCAGGAGACTGATGGCAATAAATAACCCTATCCCTCCATGGATGGCCAATTGATCGGACACCAGCTTTTCGTCCAAAAGTTTTATAAACGTGATGTTTTCGTGCCACAGGTGATGACTTGCCCACATGGCCAGAATAATACCGATGTCTCCTATCCTATAAATGGAAAAGACTTTCAACGCATTTCTCACAGGTAAGTACCTCTCCCTATAAAAGGCGATCAACAGGAACGAGGAAATTCCCAACATCTCCCAACCCAAAAAGAGCGTCTCGAAATTCCCGGCCAAAACTGTCAGGCTATACGCCAGATAAAAGAAGAGCAGCGTATTGAAAAACCGTTTATAACCGATCTCCAAGTGCATGTAAAACCTGCTGTATCTGATAATAAGAAAGGTAATGAAAGTCCCGACCCACAGATAAACTGCTGTAACGGTATCAAAATAGAAATCCAACAAGAACTGATAAACGCCATTGTTATAGATTTCCAATTC
>JBBQXZ010000242.1:0-7259 GCA_038209145.1 Cytophagales bacterium
TTACGTTCATGATAATTTATTTCAATGGAATGATTATTCCGTCTTTTTCAAAACTTTCTTGTGCGCCTATAAGGGTTTGAATAATGGCATATGTTTTCTTAAAATCCAGTCGGCTGGCACCTTCTTCCACAGATCGCACAAATTCGATCATGTTATCCCGAAACATGCTGTAGGAGTTACGGATTTCGGCAAGCCTCCATCCATTTGCCCCAAAGAAGGAAAGCTGAAATGTCCCGCAAATATCGGCAAAAAGGTGTACCGTTGCCTTTAACCCGTCCTCAAAACCAATTACCACGATATCCCTGTCCTTTTCCCCCACATGCTGCACCCAAATGGGTTTGGGGTCATCCAAGGTACTAAAGAGGGCTTCCAAAAGATGGACACCGTATTTTTTCCAGTCTTTTTTTCCTACTGCCGTCACCAGATGGAGGTGGCCTAGGGATTTTAATTCCGTCTTGACCGTACGGCATTCCTGTGCATAGCGCATGGATGAACAGGACATCAGCCATTTTCCCGCCTTTACCTCACCGGCAAAATAGTCCAGGTCAGTTTGGGAAAAGGCCAAGGGCTTATCCACAAATAATGGAATCCTGCCGTCCAGAAAAGGTTTGGCCATCGCCACATGATTTTCGGGGTCATCCCTAGCCAAAATCACCGCATCCACCTTTCCAACCAGATCTTCCAGGTTTTTGACCACGTTTGGAATTTTAGATGATTTGGCAATGCTCTCGCTAATGGCAAGTTCCTGAGACCACACGTGAGTGACTTCAGCTCCCGGAATACCCAGGGTATCGGCATTTGCGCGGAGGTAGTCCGCCACGGCAGGATAGCCGATGGCTGTTATTTCATCGCCGTCGAAAGCTCCATTAATAATTGAAGACCATGAATAAGGGTGGGCATTTCCCGGACTCATGCCCAGTATTCCAATACGAATCATAGGTGTTTTCTTTATGTAAGCCAACCTTTTTTGTCCCATAAGGGGAGATTGATAAATTCCGGATTGGGAAAAGCAAGTCCCTTGGCTTTTTCCAATTCTTCCGGATTTAGGTATTTGCCATTTCCGGCAGCCAGGGCATGGAGGAGATAAGACTCCTTATCGATTCCCACAAGAACAGATGAAACTTCCTTAAACCCCAAGGCGAACTTGATGGCCAAGGATGGCAGGTCTAGTTGCTTTTCTTCGGACAAGCCAATAAATTTCTGAATGTGCTGTTCTACGGCAGCCAACGGTTCCGGTAGGTTTTTGCCGCGGTCACTCAACAGGCCTTTTAACAGGACGGATCGAATGACCACACCTACCCCTTGTCTGTAGGCTTGATCAAACAAGGGGTACTGTCGCTGATCCATCAGGTTAAAAGGTACCTGCACCACTTGCCAAACCCCGCTTTCAATAGCGAGGGAAGACTCCTCTACCGTATAAGTGGAGGCCCCGATACTCCGTACTTTTCCGGATGCTTTTAGGTTGAGGAATGTATCCATGACTGCGTCATGACGCAATATTTCCACATCGGCCTGGTGTAGCATAAATACATCCAGGTAATCCGTTTTAAGGGCTTTCAGGCTTTCTTCTAGGGAGAGCTGAATAATGGCAGGGATGTATTTTGAATTTGGCAGTGTTCCATCGGCCTGTCTGAAATGACGGCATTTGGAGCAGATAATCACCTGATCTCTGTAGGAACCAAAAGCCTTTCCGATAAGCCTTTCCGACTGCCCGTACATGCGGGCGGTGTCATAGAAATCAATCCCTTGATCCAAGGACAGCCTCAATAACTTTATAGCGTCCTTTTCCTGTAGCATTTCGGCTTCCGAATGAACCCCAAGCCCATAAGGCAGGCCTATCTCCACTCCTCCAAACGCAATTTCGGAAACGTTCAATCCCGTATTTCCCAAGGCTCTTTTCCCCATTATGTAGCAGAAGGGTTGTAATAGGAATTACCTGCCTCACTAGCTGATCCAGTGGGAACTTCGGAAATTAATTTTTGGCAATATTGGGTGAGGCCTACCACATCAGCTCCTATGCTTACAAACTGATAGCCCATGGCATAGAATTCGGACAACTGTCCCACACCGCCGGTGGTTCCCGCAAATTTGCCGTATTTGCCAGCGACTTCGGCTACCCGTTTTCGGGCTTCCTGGATTTTTGGGTGGTTCCATTCTCCCGGAGCACCAATGCCCTGGCTAAAGTCCCCCGGCCCAAAAAAGAGCATGTCAAAGCCGTCCAATGCCGCTATTTCTTCCAATTCATCCAACGCCTCCGGATCCTCTATCTGAAAAATCACAAAACGCTTGCTGTTGGCATCTTTCAGGTAATCTTGGAAATCCATGGCGGTGTAGGCGCCATCGGCATTCCCTCCGTCAATCGGCCGCATTCCCACCGGATGGAACCTTACCTGGTGAATCACCTTCCGGGCATCTGCGGCACTCATGATGTGGGGAACCATTATGCCGGAAGCATCCAGTTCCAAGGGCTTCACATAATCGCTGTAGCTCCCCCTCTGTACCCGAACCACCACATCTTTCTGAAAAGCCTTTGCTGCCCAAATCTGGGAAGCTAATATTGACCAATCCTGTCCAATATGCTCTTGGTCTACCCACAGGCAATCAAAACCTGCAATGGCTGCGATTTCTACTGCCCGGGCATCTGCCAGGTTTATTTTGAAGCAGGTGACTTTATCTCCCTTTCGGAGTTTTTGCAGCACCAGACTTTCTTTCATCTTCATGGTATGGGTTTTTATTATTCTAAGCACTCAAAGTTAAAGAATGGCAAAGGCTATTACTATTACTTTTCGATGAAATACTAATACAATCTTTCAGCTGGCTATTGAAGGTTAAAGAGTCGGTTGGGTATAATTGGCAAACTATTTCCCTTTTTAGTCATTGGTTTGTTGTTGTTGACCGTAGGATTGGTGATTTCAAAAGTGATATTTTCCATTCCAATGATAGGAAGTTTGCTATTGATGTACGGCTATACGGTAATTTATATTTTGGTGATATTGGGTATCGGTTTATTCATTTCTAATTTTACAGACACGCAGCAGCAAGCGATGTTTATCTCTTGGTTTTTTGTGGTGATTTTCATTCTAATGAGCGGACTATTCACCCCTATAGAAAGTATGCCAGGATGGGCTCAAGTATTAACTGAATTCAATCCAATCAAGTATTTCGTAGAAGTAATGCGGATGGTGATGCTGAAAGGTTCTTCTTTCCAAGATATTTTGCCACAGCTTATAAAAACCGGTATTTATGCCATATTCATGAATGGTTTGGCGGTTTGGAGTTATAAAAAGACGGCTTAGTAACCTCGTTCAAAGCTAGAGTAATACCTTTTGCAAACTTCTAGAAGTCAAAATGGGTAATAGGCTATAGCAAAAAGCTAGTTAAAGATTACCTTTCACAAGCAAGTTTTTACAGAAGTTCACTTACCAGCGTCCGACTCCTCCTGATATCTTCCTTTTGCAATACGACAATTGGCCTGAAATTAGGGCCAAAGAATAATAAACCATCCGTCAATGAATGTCCTCTAAAAAATTTTTCCAAGGTTTATGCTTAAAAGGCTAGGCCTATTTCTATCCCGATTCTGAAATCATTCCGGTAATTTTCATTGAGCTCATGAGGAGCTTCGTCCGGATTGGTTTTCTCTTTAAACCAAAGCGCCAAACCGTAACCTAAAAAGGCGGAAAGTGCCAACCTCTTATAGTTGTACCGATACCCTGTGTTTAGGCCGGAAAAAATGGCTTCGTATTGGTGCTGTATGTTGGTTCCACTAGTCGTATTTTCCTCTCCCCAGCGGTATTTAGAGTAGGCTCCGAGAAATAGGCCGCTGGCAGGTTTTTCATCAGCAAAAATATAATACCTGTATTCCAAAGCAAATGAATTAACCTGTTGGTCTTTGTCTTCAGACAGTTGATTGAGCCGGTGTTCCAGTCCAAGCCAAACCCCATTTTTCAGGAAGCTATGTTCATAGCTAAGTACCAAGTTTTCAGAAGGTAATCCCAAAACATTGATGCCGATCCTGTTTTTATAGGAAGGGGAATCTTGTGCAAAAGATGTAGTCCAGAAAAGCTGAAATACGGTCACAAATAAAAAGACCGGGTTTATTTTCATGATAAAGGTAGCTTTTGGGACGATTCTGTGCTGCTTTTCACTCTAAATTTTATTGTGGAAGTTGCCACTCCAAACTCCTGGTCGATCAGATTAGACAATCCTTGCTCAAATAATCCGATTTTTATTAGCGCCTGATGATGGATGCTGTGTTCCAGGCAATAGGCAAGCTCTCGTTGAAAAGATGACGGTAGAACGCAAAATTGATCTTTTGTCGCCGAGTAGGTCGCAACGTGGGAAATTTCACCCACAATTTTTTCCGATTGTAGCCATTTTATAATTTGTCGAATCGCTTTAACAGCTTCTGCTGGCTCCTTCTCCAGTAGCATTGCTCTCTTCCTCTGGTCATAGTTTACCGCTTCTCTTTCCTTAAAAGCCTGTGACAGGCAGGTGTAAAATTCAATAATGTGCCGGATATGTTGTCCGATAGATGCACCAGACAGGTAATAGGAGGGAAATTGGTACTGATTCGGATTTAGTTTTTCAAGTAGAGAACCTATGCTATCGAGGTTTTCCTGACATTCAGTCTGCATGGAATTAGGGGTTAAAGGTTTCTTTTACTTCTGTATTGGCAAACTCACTAACCCCCAGGACGGATACTTCCGCAATATTGGGCTTCCAGAATGAGCCATCATCTATTTTAAGGTAAACATGTCTGATTTTCATCATGCGATCATTGATTTTTGCAAAAACTTCATAATTCCCAAAAAGGTCTTTTTTCAATATGAAAAGCTTTTCATCATAGGACACAAATTTGAACGTCAATTCCTGCGCTTCTTGAGAAAGTATTACAATGCCATAACCATATTTCTTCTTAATCCAGTCAATAGGAACCAATTCACCTGTTTTTTCATTGTCCAGCCATTTAAGGCTTATCGGATTTTCTTTTTCAAGATGTCCATTTTCATCCAAATTGAGAAAATAGACAATTTGGTCTTTATTCAAACTACGTTCTATCGTAAACAGAATTTGCTGCGCTTTTGAAGATACGTGGGATAGAAGTAACAACCCAAACAGTATCAAAAAGGTATTAAATCGGATCAGGCTCATAAGGCTCATTTGTTATTCTCATCTAAAATAGTCGTTTTGGGGGATTAAGTCTGACAAAAACCGGAAAATTTATTTCTGTTTTTTCCATCCTTCAAAATGCCTCCAAGCGTCATTAAAAGAAACTGGTTTAAAACCTTCTTTTTTATTCTCCATACTGATGGTATAAATGATTTTCCAGTGATGTAATAAGGTACGAATGCCTTTCCAAAATTTCGCATTTGGGTCATAAATATGGGCTGGTTCTGCATTGACCCCGTTTACTTCGAGAATTTTTATGCCCTTGGCTTTTTTGAAATCTTCTTCGGAGGGTGCCTTTAAATCAAACCTACCGTAATGAAAATTGGGAATTTGGCAACTCAAGGCATCGAAGAAGTACAACAATTCCGAATTGCCCAGGTGATTACCGTCAAGAAATGTTGTACCCCGGTTATGGTTTCCAATAGGTTCCAATATTCTCCTGGTTCCGGGCGGCAAAATTTCCCCTGCTTGAATATCTTCCCTTTTCAGCAACTGAGTTGCCACTAGTCTTGCTCGCGGAATTTGGAAAATAAGCTCCTTTATGGTTGACTGTCCATCACCCGTCACCGTCAAAAAACCCTTTACCACCAGAGAGGGTATGGAACCTGAACCCTGTCCCGGTATCCGGTAGTAAAAGAGCCCTGCCTCGAAAGGGCTGTCGATATATTCCTGCACCAAAAAATCAAAAGTGGCTTGTTTCAGGTATTTTTTCAATTGGTTGTTGTCATGTATCAGAGATACACTTATTCCCCGCTCTCCGCGGTCCGGTTTGGCAATCAATGGAAAATCCAATTCATTGTCCGAAAGCCCGGTGTGGATCAAGTGGAGCGGGGTCGATGCTTTCACATAAAGTGTCTTGGGTTTGAATTCGGCGGGAATATGTTTGAGCTGTTTATATTTGCTGCAATTATACAATCCCCCCATCTCCATCCCGGGATTTGCCATTGAAAAGAAAAAAAAACTTCTGGCTTTTACCGAAAGAAACAGATAATAAAAAAATACCGGAAAATAGATTATCCAGGTAGGCCAGTATTCCCATTTGAAAATTTTGGTTGCCAGGTTGGAGCTGTTTTTTTTGCGCATGAGGAAAGTTAAAAGGACTCGGCAAAATAAACATAAAAGCCGGAAGAATCCGGCGTAATACTGTAATCAAAGCGGACATTGGTCCTGTCCTTTTTACTCACCCTGACCCGGAGTCCAGCTCCCGCAGCGAGGTGGATATTTTTCAGTAGTTCTGTTTTTATATCTGGATAGACCCTCCCCATTGATCCAAAGACCACAAAACCAAACCTACCCTTGACATGCTGGCGAAATTCCGACTGCAGGATCAAGAGGTGATCATCCCGGAACCTGCCCTGATAATATCCCCTATGCAGTAAAGGCCCTCCCAGGGTAGGCAATGTCCGGTATGGAACAGTTCCCATGGAAAATTGGGCTACAAACTGATTTGCCCAGGTAGTATTTTCCCCCAATTTCCAGTAATCCCGGATATCCAGGGAGGCCAATCCAAAATAGATCGGGTTTTCATCGGCTTTTCCCATGCCAAACACCGGGGTGAATTCCAGAAAGCTACCACTGGAAGGGGACAGTATATGATCCCTTTTATCCCACATAAAAGAGGGACCCAGGCTCAGATACGAATAGCCCTTTTCGCCATTCTCGGAATTAATATCGTTAAAGATTTCTTCATTTTCAGGAAATTTCGGCGTCAGCCACTGTCCTTGCAAAGAAAATCCCATATACGTATCGTTTTCAAGTTTTATATAACTCTTACTGGTAATGGTAAACGCTGAGAATTCGTAAAGTGCCCTGTTTGCTTCTTTGGTTTCATTTCCCAATCCATAGTAGTATTCCGGAAATTTACGGTAATCCAGGCTTCCGTTTAGGAAATACTTGTCCTCTGAAGTATAAATTTGCCAGGGGATGGTCAATAGGTACTGGCGGTTTTGGGTATAGGTGGCAAAAAGCCGAATATTTGATTTTCTCCGACTGCCCTCAGAATAATAGCTGTAAAAGGCAAAAGCTTCTAAAGCAATGCGGGTTTCCGGTGTATAATAAGCCAAAGGTAGTGCCTTGAAAATGGTGCTATC
>JBBQXZ010000243.1:0-7237 GCA_038209145.1 Cytophagales bacterium
CGAGTTAAAAAACTTGAGTTAGTGAAGAAGTTTCTCGAAGGAGATAACGGTGGACTAGATCTAGTTATTTAGATATTAAATGATATGGAGAACTCAAATCAAAAAATCGAAGCGTTAATCGCTAATTCCTCCCTTTCGAGCTGGATGGAGAAAGTAGTCTGGAGAAAAGCCAACCAAGATTGGATCAGAAAATCAACTGATATTGCCTTGAGCATTATGGACGCATTAGATGATTTGGGTTGGAACAAAGCCCGATTGGCCAAAGAAATGGGCGTTTCTCCGCAGCAGGTAAGCAAATATGTGCGAGGGGAAGAGAATTTTAAATTGGAGACCATCTCCAAACTGGAAAGGGTATTGGGAATCCAATTGATCACGATCTTGCCCTCAGATCAAGAGGTAGTTTCCACCTAAGAATCGAATGTGCTCAGTGAACCTCCCGCAGCCGAATATTCAGTAAAAAAAGTGCCAAAAGCCTAAGCGACTAGATATTCCAAAAAAGTAAAACCATGTAATCTGAAAGTTTAACTTTCAGATTACATGGTTTTTTGGGTTTTTGCGGGAGATGATTATTGATTTTTATTTAAAAGAGACCATATAGGAATTTCTGCTTTGAGAACCCTTAGTTTTCACTACTTTGCATATATTAAACAAGAAGCTTTTTAAATGAATAAGCGAGATCTCTCAGAATCAGATATAAAAGAAAAATTCATCACCCCTGCCCTTATCAAAGCAGGCTGGGATGAAATGGCTCAGATTCAACGGGAAGAGTTTTTTATAGCTGAGAGAATCTATGTCAAAGGCAAATTGACTGCAAGGGGAAACGCCATTGGAGGATTACATACTGGAGTCTCGAAGGCGACGATCTTTTCTGAGAATGCAACCATTTATGCTACCCTTGATTGCATAAAATGGTTCAAGAACTTTATGGATTCAAATGAATGAAAGCAGAAAAAATAACCAATATAATTGAATTTTTAAGTTTAGTGCAACATTTAGAGAATCAACACATTGCGCAATGGTTCTATAGAGGGCATAGCGATTCTAGTTTTTTGTTGGTTCCCGGTCTTTTTAGGTTAAATTTATCTGATTCCTATTCCGACTGGAAAGATATTGAAAATTACATTATGGATTCATTTAGAAGGGAATCTATGCCCTACCTAAAGATTACACCAAAAAGCGAGAAGGAATGGTTAACCTTAGCCCAACACCATGGTTTGCCAACCTGTCTATTGGATTGGACCGAAAGTCCACTAATTGCTTTATATTTTGCCGTTGAAGATCACATGAATTTAAAAGACGCTAACGTTTGGTGTTTTGGAGTAGTTTCCACAAATAATTGCCATCCTCAAAGCAGTGTCCTAGCTAGGAGGATAAATACTGAAATTTCTAGGCATATTCTGTTGCCGCATCATATTTCACCAAGAGTAACGAATCAGTTGGGTTGTTTTTCCAAACACGATTTCCCAGATAAGAGAGAACCATTTATTCCATTCAATGAACAAGAGTCAGCTTTTAATACTTTTCGAAAAATCATCATTGAAAGCAAGGACAGAAAGCACATTTTGGATGAACTATATTTCCTTGGAATTCATAAAGGATTCGTATATCCAGGTCTAGATGGTGTTGGCCAAAAGATAAAATATGAAATAACTTCAGAGCATCGCAGAAACACTATGCATTAATAATTTAACAGAAAATTTGAGTCTCTTTAAATAAATAGATTGGTAAAAAATATAGAAGGAAATTACCACTTGGTTAATAGAAGTATAAAATGCCTTTTATAAGATGGTTTGCCAATAGTTTGCCAAAAAATAGAAAAACCCCCTCATAGTCTCTCATGAGGGGTTTCTTGTACCTTGGGCCGGAGTCGAACCGGCACGAGTGTAACCTCATTGGTGTTTGAGACCAACGCGTCTACCAATTCCGCCACCAAGGCATGTCAATAATAACCGTTCCTTTCTGAACGGGTTGCAAATATGGGTAATGTTTTTTTCCCAAGCAATAATTTTGTCCTTCCTTCTTTTAAATTTTCAACAATTATTTCTGCTGCTTTTACCCCATAATGATCACCTGGACCACATTTGGATAAGTAGATGTTTCAATTCCAACGGCTTAAATCTCAAAATGGATATACACCGGACTGTCATATTTCAGTCCTAGCAAATCAGCCCCATGGCCGTGGTTGATGCCGATTTCCAGCAAGCCCAGGCTGTTGAAAAACACAAAGCAGTCCCCCGCCTCAACTTGGTCATACGATGACTGCAGCTCTCCGATAACTTCCCTGCTGAATTCTATCCGGAATTTGCCCGGGTTGAGCTGGTCGAATATTTCTCGGGAAATATTAGTAATCAGGTTGCCATAGTTATCCACCCGCAGTACGTATCCCACGATACCCCTTTTGCTGGCCTTAAACTGCCGCGGCATTACCTTGCGGATGCGCTGCAGCGGGCCTCCAAAGTCGTGGATAGCTGCCCCGCTGGCCACTTTGGCAGCGATGGGTGCCAAAATATCCTTGGCAGGAAACGTGCTGTCTTTGATGTGAACATCGCCGAATTTGACAATGATGCCCGGGTCCTGGTCGGAAAGCATGCTCAGCACCCCGTTGTTTGGACCTATGAAAATGTGCTCGTTCATCTTGATGCCGATAAATCCTTCGTTGTCGCTGCTTGTACTGTTTATGGCGACAAGGTGTACGGTACCTTTCGGGAACTCGTGATAGACCGCACGCAGCACAAATGCGGCATGGGCGATATCGTATGCGGCTATCTGATGGGAAATATCCACTATGCCTAGCTGGGGGTTGATGGAAAGCATCTTTGCTTTTACCGCAGGTACGTAAAAGTCCCTTTCTCCAAAATCAGACGTGAATGTTATGAGAGCCATAGAAGCATGTAAATTAAAAATCCTTACTTTTGTACCAAGTGTGAAACAAAAATAGGAATTATATCCTTGTAAGTTCAGGCAATACACAAATAGAAAGAAATCGGATTGGTAGAAAAAGTAATTACACTGGAAAATATTTCCCTTTTGGACTTTTTGGGGTCCGACGACGAAAATTTACGTCAGATCGCATCCGCTTTTCCCCAGAGCAAAATCGTAGCACGGGGCAATGAAATTAGGATCAAAGGCCATGCACCCGAGATTTTGCGTATCAATGATATCCTCAACATGCTGCTGGAGCATTTTGGCCGTTTTGGTCAGATTACCCCGGAAAACGTGAAGGATTATATTTCGTTGGAAAACAGCCCTTTAGACTCCGATCAAGCCAAGAATGAGATTATCCTCTACGGAAACAAAGGAATTGTTATCAAGCCAAAATCTGCCAACCAAAAAAAGCTGGTAGAAGCATCATTTAAAAATGACCTTGTTTTTGCGCTGGGGCCGGCAGGAAGTGGCAAAACTTACATCGCTGTGGCACTGGCTGTCAGAGCGCTGAAAAACCGGGAGGTAAAGCGGATCATCATCACACGTCCAGCCGTGGAGGCGGGCGAGAACCTTGGATTTCTGCCAGGTGACTTGCAGGAAAAGTTGGATCCTTACCTGCGGCCTATTTATGATGCGCTCAGCGATATGGTTCCTTCCGAAAAACTGAAATTTTACCAAGAAACCAGGGTAATCGAAATTGCTCCACTGGCCTATATGAGGGGTAGGACACTTCACGATGCCTTTATCCTGCTGGACGAAGCCCAGAACACCACCAGTCAGCAGATCAAAATGTTCCTGACACGGATGGGTCCCAATTCCAAGGTAATTGTCACCGGGGATCAATCCCAGGTAGATCTTCCAACCCGGCAAAAGTCAGGTCTAAGTGAATCCCTGAAAATACTAAAAGACGTTAAAGGCATAGGGGTAGTACAACTATCCGGCAAGGACGTGGTTCGTCACCGGTTGGTCAAATCGATTATCGATGCCTATGAAAAGCATGAGGAAACTGGAGAGCAATCCCCCAATGGCAATAGAAGTAGTCCCGGTAAAAGACCAAGCTGATCTGGATGATATTTTCCAGATTAGAGAGAAAGTATTCGTTGTAGAGCAAGAGGTGGATCCAGCTGAAGAGTATGACCAATTTGAATCAACGGCTATTCATTTCAAAGCCCTTGTTGACGGAGAGCCTGTGGGAACAGCACGCTGGCGTTTTACGGACAAAGGCATTAAACTGGAACGCTTTGCCGTACTTAAGGTCCACCGTGGAAAAGGAGTCGGTCAGGCATTGGTTAAGGCGGTTTTGGAGGATATTCGACAACATCCAGACTCCAAGGGTAAAGCCTGTTACCTGCATGCGCAAGTTACCGCTATGGGGTTGTATGAAAAATTCGGATTTCAAAAAGAGGGAGATCTGTTCTTGGAATGTAACATTTCCCATTATAAAATGAAACTTCTATTTCCGGCATGAGTTTAGTAGATTAGTGTTATAATTTACTATCCGTTGATTTTCAGCGGTGGTTTTTCATCTTAAATATTTTCTCATGAAAACGCTCCCAATCATTCTTTTAGCAACTTGTTTTATTTTTACGGCAGAGGCCCAAGAGCTTAAGTCTCCTCCCAGTACCGCCAATGAAATCAAACTCAATATCATAAACACCATTGTTTTGGGCAGTTTGGAGTTCGGCTACGAATATTTTATAGACAGGAATCAATCAATAGGGGCGGAGGTCCATTTGTATGACAGGTTTGCCTTTGTATCCGATCAACGCGAAGGAAGATCTTTTGATGCCACGAGTTATCTTTTGGGGTTCAACTACTATTTTGTGACACCCGAACGGCCCTCCGGTTTTTATGTCAATCCTTTCGTAAAATACCGTACAGGTATATTTACCGAAATCGGGGAAAATAGTCAATCCCTTGAAACCGACCTCAGTACTTTTATCATTGGTATGGGAGCGGGATATAAGTGGGTAAACAATGATAAATTTGCACTTGGTCCCTATGTGAATATTGGCCGGGGCTTCAATGAGGAAGCCTCTCAAAGATTTTCCCCCGTGGAATTTAAGGCAGGGTTTAGTATTGGCTTTAGATTCTGAAATAAATTTTGTTTCAAGGGTATTGCACATTTTTCCTACAATCGTTAAATTGTGGGAAATTTTTTATGTCATGCCATTTAATGAGTTTCCTTTTTTGAGGTACATCCTGTTTTTTCTACTGGGTGTTGCACTTTATCCCTTTGCGGGGATATTGGCCCACAGTCAGTGGTTTGTTGGCTGTGTGAGTTTTTTTATTGCCTATAGTTTTTTTCTGTTTCTGGATATTCGCAGAAAACGGGCTTATTACAAGTGGCTGCTTCCTCTCCTTGCATACGGGATCTTGGTATTGTCTGGAATTACCTTTTCGCTTTTAAAGGATGTGAAGAGGGATTCCCAACACCTACTCTTTCAGGGAGAGGTTGAAGGGTATTTGGCAGAGGTAAGGGAAATGGACGAACCAAAGGCTAGGAGCACCGCAAACAGGGTACGCTTGCTTGCAGTTAGAAAAGATTCGTCATTTATACCAGCCAAGGGAGAGATTTTAATTTATCACGCAGGTATCGATACGCTGTCACCGGGAGATGTCTATTGGATACCCGGGCAGCCTTCCCTAATTGCAGGCCCTGAAAATCCGCATGAATTTGATTATTCGCGATTCATGGCCAGGAAACAGATTTATCACAGGCATTTCATTCGGGAAGGGATGGTTAAGGTTGGGCAGCGAACGACATGGGACTTGGCCACGAAGGTGGTGTTTTTTCGTCACGCCTTGGAAGGTACGATCGACAGTTATGTTCCACAACCCCAATCCAAACAAATTGCGAAGGCCTTGCTACTGGGTCAAAAAGGAACCCTTGAACATGAAGTCAGCGAAGCTTATACGACAGCGGGAGCCATGCATGTGTTGGCTGTTTCTGGCCTACATGTTGGTATTATTTATGGGTTTTTCCTCCTTTTCTGGAAGCCCCAGCAACTGACAGCGTACAAGCGGATTCCCTTGTTGATAATCGTTATCGGCGTCATTTGGAGCTATGCCTTGATTACCGGGATGTCTCCATCGGTCCTTCGGGCCGCAACCATGTTTACACTTATGGGTCTCGCCCAGATGCAGGCGAGGAATCCTTCCATTTTCAATCCATTGGCTTTGTCTGCCATGATTTTGGTGTTGTATGATCCCTTTATTGTGTTTTCGGTAGGGTTTCAGCTCTCCTATCTTGCGTTAACGGGCATCTTGCTTTTCCAGCCTGTCATCGTTGGGTGGTGGACACCCAAAAGTAAGCTGGTGGATTATATCTGGCAAATAACAAGCGTTGGCTTGGCTGCCCAGCTTGCCACTTTTCCGCTATCTGTTTATTATTTTCATGTATTTCCCACCTATTTTATGTTGGCAAATGTCGTGGTGATACCCGGAGCCTTTGCGATCATGGCGTGTGGAATACCTTTTCTGATCCTGTCTTTTCTAGAACCCGTTGCCCTGCTTATGGGAACAGCTTTGGGCCACCTGATCAGCTGGGTAAATTCCGTCATTTTTTCGGTGCAATACCTGCCATTTTCAAAGATGGAAAACCTAAGTTTCCAATGGGCAGAAATGCTGTTGACCTGGGGGTTTATTTCTTGCATCTACCTACTTATTCTACATCGAAAGAAAAAGGTGGCCTATGTAGGTATGGTATTCGCCCTTTCTTTGGTGGGAATGAGGTGGTGGGATTTCCATATAAAACAGCATGCCACCGAATTGGTGGTTTATCAAGTTGGGAAGGGTAAAGCGGTCGATTATTTTTCCAACGGGCAACTTTACTTCCTTATCGATGGGGTGTCCGAAACGGATGTGTCTTATAAAATTTCACCAAACCGCATCCAATACGGCATAACGGATGGCAAGCCTTTGGCCTGGCGGCAAGTTGACGAAGACCTCTACGTGTTCCTACCAGATAAAGGTGCCGTCCGGGTGCCAGCGCAGGCTTCTGAGTTATCCGCAAAAATGGAATATTTCCAAACAGGTCAATGGTGGGGATATGACCCAAGATCCGGTCAGGAATTTCCCTTCGGCCATGCATTGCGCTATATCACAAAGTGACTTCTTAAACTTGTGTTTGGTAAAATAGTCTCCTATCTTGATAAAAAATAAGTTGCTTGAATCAGGCAGGCAAATGTTTTTCTTTAGCTAATCTTACCCGTTTTCCATCCACCCATTGAAAAGCAAGGCATTAGACGTTTTAAAGCAGGTTTACGGCTTTCAGGACTTTAGACCACTTCAGGAGGAAATTGTCCTTTCC
>JBBQXZ010000244.1:0-7236 GCA_038209145.1 Cytophagales bacterium
GGATTTCAGTTACTGTATCATCTCTGAATACTTTTGAAACGCTAACGTCCATTTGTTTTAAAGCATTCATGGACCTGATTGCCTGTAATTCCATAAAAAAGCCAAGGGCCGCTGTAATGAATAGGACGCCAACAATCGAAAAGCCTTCAATCCAGTGCGCGAAAAAAAAAGAAAGGGCTGCAGCCACTACCAACAACAAAACGATGGGGCTTTTGAATTGAGCAATAAGGACTAGAAAGACATTTTTTTGTTTTTGTGCTTTGTAGCTATTTAACCCATACTCCTCAATTCTTTTCAGTACTTCCTGCTCAGTCAATCCACGTTGTTGATCAGCCTGAAGAAGTTGAGCTATTTTTTCTATATCCCCGGAATGCGGGAATTCGATGGGATAGAAGCTATTTACACTTTTATTTGTCATTTTTGGTTATGCTTTATCTTGGTAAATCTATTCATACTAAAGGCTATTTCGCAGGTGCATGCCACCAACGGTTGGCAGCTACATGAAGTTGGCGATTAATAAGTACAAAGCTTCATTTTACCACTGTATCGCCAATTTCTTGAAGGTGCTGTGTGTGCCTTGCATGGTGAATATAGGTCAAAAAGTTGACCGTTCCAACGGGTGAGAGTCGGACGCGCCCTGAAAATGATTGTCACTTATTATATAAATACAATTTTCGTTTTTGTTTTATTTTTGATATCCCGAAAGATTATCTCAACATACAGTAAAACAATGAAGTGGAGTCAAGCTCTGCGGAGGAGCCTCTTGTCGAGGAAAAACCGATAGGTCCGATAGCGTTGCTGGCAGGTGACCGGACCCAACATGTAGGGCTTTATTTCCCCAGTGATATTTCGGTATCATACCTCAAAAACCCTGCGTCCCGTAACCAATGCGTTGTGACGTTTACAAAACTGTAATGCGGTGCCTCGTCCTTCGGATTTTTAGGGAATTGACCATTCTTGGTCGGAAGTTATTGACCGGTTTACTTGGAGTTAAGTTTGACTGCAAAAACACCGAGGTAATTTTTCCCGAATAAGTATTTTTGGGTGTTTGAAATGGTGTATTTGCAAAATTTCCTTTATTCCAAAACAACCCCGCTAACTGAGAATCACTGTTTTTGCCCACTTCAACTGCTGATCCTGTATGGTGGTAAGTTGCCAGCCCATTTGAACTCCCAAAAAGCACATCATTCTGGTAAAACAATTTAGGATGCCGACATTTCTTCATGGAAATGAAATCGGCTTTCTAGATGAAGCTTGCACCGGATTATTGGCCTATAACAATCCGGAAGATTGTATAAATAAGGTAGTAGAAGAGGAAACAAGATACAAAGTGAAAAGGTGAAAAAATAAAATCAAGGCCTGTTACATTTCCCCATTCCATTACGTCTAGGGGAGATAATGGCCTGTAACATTAATCCTTTTCTATTTTCTATCCCCTGGATTTCTCCTGTGGACATGACCTTGAACCTAGCAGAAAGGGGAATGGCGAGGTGGTAATTTCTGTAGCTTCAAGGAAGAGGTACCAGTTTTTAACTATCAATGATAACCTCTTCGATGTCAAGAATTCACTCCTTAGCAGTAGAAGTAAGCGAATCAAATTTAGAGACTATAGGGATGGATAAAACCTGCATGAATTCCTCCAAGTATTTTCAATACCGATGAATGGGTGGAATAGTTCTCAAATAGCTGCCTAGTACAAAGAAGTCAAATTGGCATATGCCCCAATGGCATAAATACAATAATTCCCCTCTCACTTATGGACTTCTCTTATGTGATCTGTTTTACATAAATTTTAAACCCGCCAATAAAAAAATTGATTTGTTTATCTTCCAATGCCCGTTTCTTTATTCTAAATTATAATGGAAGAATAAACCTTTAATCCATTTGGTAAAAGAATGTAAGGCCTTTATTCAATCTTCCATGTTTGAACAGTCGGCATGTTTATCCAGAGACAGTAATTTTGAAGTTTTTGAGGCCTAATTAAACACTATAAAGTAGTGTTAGGTTTGGAAGCGGAATTCTTCATATAAATGAAGTGTCTTTTAAAGAATGAAGCTGGGGAATTTCCTGAAAAAGCTTTGAAGTCTTTATTGAGGTGCATGAGGTCAAAATACCCAGTTTTTAGACAGACATCCAACCAGCTTAATTTTTCGTGATAATGTTTTAATTCAAGAGCCTGATTAAAACGCCGTATCCTTGTGAACAATTTTGGTGGAATTCCCACCAATCCGATAAAATTCCGCTCAAAGGTTTTGAGGGTCATATTGGAATGATAGGCCAATTGTTGGATGGTAAATGCATTGGGTTCGCTGATTAGGAAATTGGATGCTTTCTTGATCGACTCGTTTTTCCAAAGGTGTCGATTGGTAGCCAATTTTTTTTCCAAGAATCTTTCCGATAAATTTACCATGTCACTGAAATTTACCTTTTCATGAAATTGTGCGTGCAAAACTTCTAATTCATTTTTGAAAAATTCTCCAGCGTCAAGAAATTGGTCAAATATCAAACTAGCAGGTAGCTGGAAAATACTGGAAAATCCTGTTGGCTTAAAGTGGATAATGAAAATCTTAAACCGTCCCTGAAAGACAAAAAACCCCTTCATATTTGATTGTATGCCCATTACACCTGAAAAAGGAGCTTTGGAAGGATCACAAAAATAACTTGAAATTTGTTCGCAAACTGGTTCGAACAAAGGTTTTTTAGAGTCAATAATTAGGGAGATGAGAACTTCATGAAAGGCGTGGCAAGGTTTTTTTATTACCTCGTTAAGGGTGTCAAATGCTTTAAGTTCGAAAGATTGGATATATTCCTTAAGGATACCTGAAGGACCTGCAATGTGAGTATGGATCATTGAGTAGCGATGATTATTTATATAATTTCATTTATCCGCTGTTTTGTATCATTTATTGGCGATATTTTCTCGGTAATCCGCCATTTTTTCATAAAATGGTTGTACGTCTTTGAATTGTTTTGGGGTCGCAACTCGGCTAATTTTGTAAAATCATTTAAACATGCAAAGATTTCAAAATAAACTCATTGATATGCCCATTCACTACAACTTAGGATAAAAGGTCTTGGAATTAGGCGTAAAAATAAAACCGTTCATCTTGAAATTGATAATACTGATCAAATGGATTTTTCGGCTGCATGCATATGCCTCAATAAATCGCAAGAAAACAATCAGTCTCCTGTTCGGGATAAACATGACATAATCTTTAAGTAGATTATGGGGAATATGAATCAGGGTAATGGCCACAATGGTATATTCAAACGACAAAATAATGTCTATTTTTTACTATAAATATAAACACAATCTGGATTAATTTTATGGTCCAATCGATTAAATTTTGCCATGGAAAAAATTAAAACCGACCACTTAAACAAAATTCTGATTATTTATTTTTCTGGTATCATTTTCATTTTTAAATAAATTATTTTTTTTGAGAATGAATTACTTACACACTTCTGACAAAAACCCTGGGGCTGCTCAAAATGGGGAAGGCAAAACAAAATCCAATGCTATTGAGGTACCTTCTATCACTTTGCCAAAAGGGGGTGGTGCCATCAAAGGCATCGATGAAAAGTTTTCAGTAAATGCGGTGAACGGAACCTCATCTTTTTCTGTGCCGCTTCCTTTTTCACCCGCAAGAGGAGCTTCGTCAGATTTAAATCTTTCCTACAATTCAGGGTTTGGAAACGGCATTTTTGGCTTGGGATGGAATCTAAGTTTGGGTTCCATCAAGCGGAAAACGGATAACGCCTTACCTCAATATTTAGATTCCATTGATTCAGATACCTATTTATTTTCGGGCGCGGAGGATTTAGTGCCTGAGTTTAGAAAAAGTCTTACCGGGGCCTTCGTTTTGAATCCGGATGGAGAATACATTACTAATGAAAGGGAATCAGCAGATGGCTTATTTTTCATTAGAAATTACAAACCTCGTGTGGAAGGATTATTTTCCCGAATAGAACGATGGACTGAAAAATCAAACGGAAGAATCAAATGGAGAGTACTCAACAGAGACAACGTGACCACGCTTTTTGGTTGGACAGACAATTCCATCATTGCAAATCAAGATGGACCGACAAAAATATTTGAGTGGCTGCCAGAATATGTATTTGACGATAAGGGAAACTGTTCACAATACATTTATAAAAAAGAAGACAATAGTGGATTTGTTGCTTCCTTGCCGCACAACCGAAACCGCCATACAGGCAGTAAAATTAATTATACCAATATTTATCTTGAAAAAGTATGTTACGGAAATTTAACTTCTTACAGACAATTTGGGGATGCCTTTTCAAGTGAATCTGATTTTATGTTTCAGACCGTCTTGGACTATGGGACGACCGATACAAATAATGAGGCTTTTGACCAAATTAACCCATGGGATTATAGACCCGATGCTTTTTCGGATTACAAAGCCGGTTTTGAAATACGGACCACCCGATTGTGCAGAAGGGTTTTACTTTTCCATGTTTTTGAGGAACTGGCGCTGAAATCTGATAAATCCGACAAGAAAACGTTAATCAGGTCTCTAAATTTTGATTATGATACTTCAACAGAGCAGGATTTTACCTTTCTAAAAAAGATAACCTCATACGGATACATCAAAAAACCGGATGGTTCTTATTCCCATAAAAAACTCCCTCCCATGGAGTTTGAATATCAGAAACATCAATGGAATAAGGATGTCAAATCTATCTTGACGGAAGATTTGGTTCATGCACCTGCAGGACTAGACGAAGAACAATACCAATTCACAGACCTGTTCAATGAAGGACTTTCCGGTATTCTCACCGAGCAAGCCAATGGATGGTACTATAAGCACAACCTTGGTGATGGGAAGTTTGAGCAGGCTAAAATGGTAACTCCCAAACCGTCCTTTGCAGGGTTAAATTCGGTGATGCAACTGGCAGATCTGGATGCCGATGGTGGCAAACAATTGGTGAATTTTGAGACAGAGCCAAGAGGTTTTTTTGAACTGGATGATGACAATGAATGGCATGGGCTTAGTTTTTTCAAAGCTTTACCTAACATTGATTTTGGGGATGCCAATACCCGAATGCTCGATTTGAATGGGGACGGCAAACCTGAAGTGGTCATTTCAGAAGACAATGTTTTCACATGGTATCCTTCGGAAGGCAGACAGGGATTCGCGGCGGCAAGAAAATCGGCAAAGCCATTTGATGAAGAAGAGGGACCACCTATCGTTTTTGCAGATGCCAATCAAACGATCTATCTGGCTGATATGTCCGGAGATGGGATGACGGACATTGTCAGGATCAGAAATGGGGAAGTATGTTTTTGGCCAAACCTCGGTTATGGACTTTTCGGCAAGAAAGTGGCTTTGGACAATGCCCCACTGTTTGACCACCCGGATGCTTTTAATCCGTCCTATCTGCGATTGGCAGACATAGACGGCTCCGGTACAAGTGATATTATTTATCTGGGGAAAAATAAATTCACCTGCTGGAAAAATCTAAGTGGAAACCGATTTAGTGCGATTCCTTTTGAAATTGATGCTTTCCCGGAAATTCATTCCCAGGCCAAAGTAACAGTTACTGACTTTTTGGGTAATGGTGTAGCCTGCATTGTCTGGTCAAGTCCCCTTGCGAAAGACGCGAATGCCCCGCTTAAATACATTGATCTGATGAACAGTAAGAAACCGCACATCATGGTTTCTTACAAGAACAATATGGGAAAGGAAGTAAGCATGGAATACACACCGTCCACAAAATTTTATTTGGATGATAAAAAGGCAGGTAAGCTTTGGATAACCAAATTACATTTTCCCATTCATTGCATTTCAAAAACAACCACGCAAGATGAAATATCAGGCTACAAATTTGTCAGCCAATTCAAGTATCACCATGGCTACTATGATCATGCGGAAAGAGAATTTAGGGGTTTTGGAATGGTGGAGCAGATCGATGCGGAGACTTTTGAGCATTGGACAAAGGGCAATGCCTCCAATATCGTAGAAGAACCATTACACCAAGAACCTGTGGTAACCAAAACTTGGAACCATACCGGGGCTTTGTTGCGGAAAGAAAGTATACTCAGCCAGTTTGAAAAGGATTACTGGTACAGAGAGTATGCAAGCGAATTTGGGCCGATCAGTCATCCTGAGATTTCCTTGCCCGATGCACGGTTGACTGTCCCTGAGGGTATGGACATTACCCTTTTGGATAAACTTTCAGCGCAGGAATTGCGGGAAGCGCTTAGGGCCTGTAAAGGAGTGGGCTTGCGTTCTGAGACCTTTGCGAAAGATGCGACCAAGTTTAACAACACCCCGGATGCCAAACAAAAAGAACTTACCCCTTTTTTGGTAGCAACCCATAATTGTTTCATTGAATTGCTGCAACCCAAAGGCAACAACAAACATGCTGTTTTTGCTGTCAAGGAAAGCGAGGCGATTACCTATGCTTATGAGAGAAATCCACATGACCCACGCATATCCCACAACCTGAACATCAAACTGGATGAATTTGGCAATGTATCGGAATCGGCTTCGGTAGTTTATCCGAGATTAATTCCAAACACAACACTTCCCACGGAAACCCGGCAAGAACAAAGTAAAACCGTAATCATCTATACCCAAAATCAATTTACCAATCCTGTTTTTGATGTGGATATTCATCGCCTGCCATTTCATTCAGAGGTAAAAACGCATGAACTGAAAGGTGTTACAAAATCCGGCACCTTTTATTCACCGGATGATTTTATGGGTATACTTTTAGACGTAATCTCCGATACTGCCTTATATCATGAAATAGACAAAGCTGTTACTGTAGGAAAACCTAAAAAAAGATTGATTGAGCATGTCCGTTCCTATTATTATAAAAATGACCTAACTGGGTCATTGCCATTAGGTCAATTGGAATCTTTGGGTCTTCTATTCGAGAGTTACCAATTGGCTTACTCACCTGAATTGATTACCGATATATTCGGCACAAAAGTGAATGCCACAATATTAACAGAAGGCAAATTTACCCGTGGCGAAGGAGATGAGAACTGGTGGATTCGTTCGGGCAAAACCCAATTTATCGAAGGTGCGGAAACAGCATCAGCCGCCCAAAACAGATTCTATGTTCCATTTCTTTATACCGACCCTTATGGGTCGCTCACAAGGGTAAAGTATTATGGTAATTATTTCCTGGTTATTGAAGAAACAGAAGATACATTGGGAAATAAATCAGGAGTTGATGTATTTAATTTTCGAACCCTGTCCC
>JBBQXZ010000245.1:0-7192 GCA_038209145.1 Cytophagales bacterium
AAGGCGGTGTTGATTTGAAGGCGATTACAATAGATCCTGTGTCGGGCAAGCAAAGCGATATCACCACCGTTGCCTTGGATATCCCCAAGAAAGACTGGAAGGTACTTAGTAAGGGTAGAGATCCCGAGAACCTGATTGATGAGAATGTACGCACCAATTATATTTCAGACAACATGGAGGCAGTGGTAGATTTGGGGGCGACTTATACCTTAGCCGGATTTACCTATATGCCTGTTCAAAACAGGTACATGTCCGGGGTGGTGAGTTTCTACGCCTGTCAGGTAAGTATGGATGGCAAAACTTGGATAGAGGCTGCCGAAGGCGAATTTGGAAATATAGCCAACAGCCCGATCCTGCAGCGGGTAAATTTTGATCCAGTTCAGGCACGATACCTGCGCCTAAGGGCAACCAAAACCTCGGATGGCAATCCGGCAAGTTTTGCGGAGGTTGGGGTGATTACGGAAAAATAGAGGAACGATATCGGCTGGTCAAATGAAATTGTAGTCCCGGGGAAGGTACAGGCGATTTTAAGGTTGACTGATTTGAATAAACCTTTCTGGGGTTTACGCAACGATGATTATATCAATCTGGAAGAAGATTTTATTACCTTTTACAAGATGCGACTTAAGCAGCGGTAGAGCTTAAATCTCCAAAAAGACTTGTTGTTATTTCAATGGAAAAAATTCTGCTTAATAAGCATTTTATCAGGTGGTTGGAATTAGAGTTGACAAAAGCCAGTAAGTTTTTTGATTCGGGAGTTGGGTCTGTTCCATCCGGATTTGTCACTTTTTTTGAAGGAAATACCACAGCAGGAGGGGCTTTATTTTTCTAGAACGGAACAGTGGTTAGCCCCATTTTGCAATTTGATTGCGGGAATCAGGGAAAATCTTCGTAGAATGCTGCGTTTGTTGGGATAAGTGGATCTAGATCCCGGAACTACACAACCCCGTCCCCATCAAAGTCCCAAGATAAGCATCAAGTTTATGATTTGGAAGTTTGAAACATGAATTACTTTGGAATGTAATAAGATGGGCGATACCTGTTGAGGATCATTCAAAGAAGATAGATACGGAATTTTGGGGTAAAATTCTATATAATGATAGGTTAGTCCTCACCCGAAAAAGAAATCACGACTCAAATCTATCCAACCAAAAAAAATCTGGATTTGGAGAAAACAGCATTTTTTTTTATAGCTTTGCCAAAATTGTCAAGGTAAAAATCTCAAGGTAATGAAAGAAACATTTGGGGAATATATACACAAACTAAGGACGGATAATGGTCTGACGTTGACAAAGCTTGCTGCGGCCTTGGACATTGACCAATCTACGCTTTCAAAAATTGAGAATGGTAAGAGAAATGTTCCTGTTGACGTTTTACCAAAACTATCAAAAACTTTCACCCTTGACTTGAAAAAGTTGAAACACGAATATTTCAGCGAAAAAATCGCCGAAATTATTTATTCGCAGGAAGAACCGGGCAAGCTGTTAAAAGCGGCGGAAGAAAAGGCAAAGTATATGCATGTCAAAAATCAACAACAGGGAAAAATTAACTTTTAAGGTATGATAAAATATTCAAAACTTCGGGAGAAGCTAAAAGTTGTGACCTTAAATGATAACGCAGAAGATTTGGCTTATTTAACGCACTATCTTCACAACCATATAAACGGGGATTCAGAATCTTTTGGGACAAGAGCAAAAGAATATTTTACTGCTATAAATGAAGAAATGAATATTGTAGCAGAGCCAGAATTGCAGGCAATGCTTCCAATAAAATGGGATATTCCATTTCCAGCACCTGAAACTCCCGAATTTACTTTTATTGACCTCTTTGCTGGAATAGGTGGGTTCAGAATACCAATGCAAGAACTTGGTGGTAAATGTGTTTTTTCTTCTGAGTTTAATTACCATGCACAACGTGCTTATGAATATAATTTTGGAGAAGTGCCTTTTGGAGACATCACCAAACTCAATTTAGATATTGTCCCAAAACACGATATGCTTTGTGCAGGTTTTCCTTGCCAACCATTCAGTATTTCAGGCAAAATGAAAGGCTTTGAAGACACAAGGGGGACATTGATATATCACGTTTTTGAATTGATTGAAAAACGGCAACCAAGGGTTGTGTTGCTTGAAAATGTTAAGCATTTAGTATATCATGACAACAAAAGAACACTCTCTACAATAGTTCAGCATTTGGAAGAAATGGGCTATGTAGTTTCAAAAAAAGTATTGAATGCGTCAGACTTTGGCTTACCACAAAACAGGGAAAGAATAATCATAATAGGACACAAAGAAACCAAGTTCGACTTTTCGAAAATCACAAAAAAACCCAAGCCAGTCCTAAAAAATTTTTTAGACAAAGAAAACGATTTTGAATATTTGGATGAACCCTATACTATTTTACAAGAACAAAAAACGCAAGATTCAGGCCTAATTTTCGCTGGTTATAGAAACAAAACTATCAGGATAGCAGGTGTAAGACCGGGAACGGAACACCTATCAAGAGTTCATAAGCAACCAAACAGGATTTACTCCACAGAAGGAGTGCATCCAGCTCTTCCATCGCAAGAATCATCGGGAAGATTTTGGATTTGGCACGAAGGAACTGTTCGGAAGCTTACAATTCAGGAATGTTATAAAATTATGGGTTTCCCAGTAAATTTCAAGTTACTAAAAAACAAAGCAGAACTATATAAACAAATTGGCAACTCCGTTGCCGTTCCAATGATTAAAGCCGTTGGAGAACAGATTAAGAAACAACTATTAAAAATAGAAAAATTGGATGGAGCCAACAGAATTTCTTGAAAAAATATATACTGATTCAATGGAACTTGTCGGTTCTGATGACAAAATAAAAACAGACTTAGATAAAACTATTGAAAATCATCTATTTGAGATTTTAGGAAGGTCTGAATCTGCAAAAGCTGTAATCACCGTTATTCTGACAAGTGCCGTATATAAAACCTTGAACCCCAACCAAGATATAAGAAATCACCAAACAAGCATTCCAAATGGCTATTCTGGAAGAACATTTGATTCAAAATTCATTACGCCATTTCTTAAAAACATAAAGTTTCCTGCAATGGCTGAAAGTGGGTGGCTTACTCGTTCATTGGAGCAAAAAGTTCCATATGATTCAAAATATTCAGGAGCAATCAGACCAGAATCTTTAAAGATTTTATTTCTTGAAGCCATTGATTTTATTCAAAAGGGTAAGGATATATACAAAATTTTAAGTTTTCTTTTCCAAGGTTTAATAATTCAAAGAAATGCCAACAAATTGACTTAGCAAAACCGCTAAACCTACCCATTGCAACAATAATAGATTTATTGAGCAAACACTTTGATACAAAATATTCAGCAGAAGGTGCTTCACGCTTACCCGTATTGGCATTATATTCAGCTTATCAATGCTTAATCAATGAAACAAAGAGATATGAAGGCAAAGTTTTATTACCAATGGAAAGCCATACATCCGCTGACAGAAGAAGCGGACGAATAGGAGATATTGACATAGTTGATGAAAAGGAAAGAGCTTTTGAAGCCGTTGAAGTAAAACACGGTATTCCAATAACAGCTCAACTTGTTAAAGATGCATTTGAGAAATTCAAAACAACTCAAGTCAACCGTTATTATTTGCTTTCAACTGCAAACATTGATACAACTCAAACTGATGAAATCAATAAAGAAATAGATAGAATCAAAAATATTCATGGTTGCCATGTTATCGCAAACGGTTTGACTAATTCGTTGAAATACTATTTGCGACTGCTTTCCGACACTTCCGAATTTATTGGAAATTATGTAAATAGCGTTGAAATTGACACTGCATTGAAGTATGAACACAAAAAAGAATGGAACAATATCATATCGAAAATGTAACGAAGAAATAGCATACACACAAAAGGTTGAATTTTTTATTCCAGAGACAGTTTTATTGTTAATGTAATTTTATTTTTATACTATATTTTTTAAAACAGCTTTTAACCAGTCTGCGAATTGGATTTTCCGGCAAAGGGTGCTACCCTAAGTTATGCTACCCTTTCAGAACCTGTGTTCGATTGTTTTTTACCCTTTAATTTGCAACCACAATACCCTATCAACAAGTAGTCTAAATTCCACCCAAGAACCAATCTTTCGTAAAACAACCTTCCCCAAAAACTCCAGCGGAGTGGCCGATTTGATAGCCCTGGGTTTCAACCCAGGGTATAAATAGCGCAAATCTCCCCGTTTTGGCCGCATGCCACCCAATGGGGCCAACCCATTCCCGCCAAAACCCCAAAAAGGTTGATCTGACATCCTAGATTTTAAACCAGAATCGATATCGGAAATAATTAACTAGATAATTGTATTGCTAGTTTGACGAATAATCGATCGCAGGTTTCAGAGCTGATATTTTCCGAAACAGGATATAGCTCTGAATGGGCGAAAGAACAAGTTCGATCGGTAAAGCCCATCGTTCTAAAAGATCAACCAAAGCTAGCCTTGAAAAAGCGGTACACCTTCGACTATTATCGAAGCCCAGAAAGAACGTTTTCCTACTCTAATCGGTCAAAACTCCTTCTCCCCAAATTCACTTTTCACAAATTTGCCTTGGTTCTTACTTCCGTTGATTAAAAAGGAGACATTGAGGATAAATAAATCGACTTCCTGGATGTAATTGGTGGTGGTGAAGAACTCATTCGGTCGGGATGTTGTGATCCGTTGCTCGTTCGTTCTCAATAGACCCAAGTCCATATTTTGCCAAATCAAATTCAGACTAAGCCGATCTTCTAGCCATGACTTTTTGAAACTTAAACTTGGCGTATAAAACCTGGAATCTGTCCCCTGGGCTGAAACCCGATCAGAGAGGTAATTCAAAGCGAATTGCATGCTTGAAGTTGAGGAAAGTGTCACCGTTGTGTTTAGATTTAAGGAATAGACCCAAGTGGACGTGTTTACCGGGCGATCGTTAAAGCTTCCATTGATCGAATAATAATAAAGATTTAGGCCCCCAAAAAGCTTCCACCCTTCCAAAGGCAAAATCTCCATACCGCTGTCAAAACCCAGGGAAGCCGCATCTCCCACATTTGAATAAATCCGATTTAAAATCGTGTCATTGTAGACTGTATTAACACGATTCACCAGATTGGAAATATGGGAATAATAGCCCGTGAGGTAGAAACTGTTGGCCTTCCATTCCTTGATTACACCCACTTCAAGTAAGTTGATGAACTCTGGCAGTAATTCAGGATCGCCCTGCTCGAGTGTTTCGCTATGTTCCCGTTCAGGAAAGGGATTCATCTTAAAGGTTGTCGTCCGCTCGATCCGCTGGGAAAAATTCGCTTTGAGTGTCACGTCTTCATTGACTTTGTAGGCCATGTTTCCGCTGAAAAATGGTCTGACAAAATCATACACATAAAGCGTATCCAGCAGGCCGGATTTATCCTGAAGATCAAAGTCACGATTCATCATTTCAAGACGGACACCCAAACCATATGAAAATTGATCCAGCTTTTTATCCAGTTGAAAATAGCCGGCATGTATTTTTCGATCCAATTTTACCTCACTGGAAAATTCCGGAACCATTTCAAATTCCCCGGTTTCATTGTTCTTTCGCTCATACAAAAAATCACCCCGATGGTCCAGGCTTCTGTACTGATAGCCGATCTGAACTTGGCCGATAGAAAGCGGCTGAAAGGTATAATCCAGATTTAACCGCCAACCATTCAGGGGATTATCATTGGTGTTGAATTCGTCCTGATAGACAATTGTATTGTCGGGATATCCCAGATTTCGATTGATCGTAGGGCCACCAAGCAAAGAGTATTCGTATAAAATAGAGGTGGAAAGCTTTGCGGTATTTTCAAAAACATGTGCGTAATCCAAACTGCCAAGGGCTACATCACCTCGCCGGTTTTGATCGTTGGCATTGAAATATTGGAAAGGAGGTCGACGCTGACCGTTCACCTCCAAATGGTTGTCAAAATACAGAATATCCGCAGTTCTGAGCTTATCTCGAACCCCGGCAAAAAAGCCCAAACTGAAGGAGTTTTTTGGGTTTGGATTGAAGCCCAGCGTAAATCTGCCAGAGTAGTTGGTTTCATCGATGCTACGCTCCCCGTCTGATGGGGAAAAAGTCGTGGTATCCCCATCAGCGGTAGAGACTTCTCCCACTCGGCGCCCACTGATGTCATTTCGCTGATAGCTTGCGCCTAGGGAAAGGTCCCAATCTCCTTTGATGTAGTTAAGATTGAAATCTCCTCCATATCGTTTTTGACTTTCTTTATTTCCATAATTTTCCACCGTAGGCAAGCCATATCGTGAATTCATCTGCAAAAAGAGACCATCGGTACTTCCTTTCTTGGTGGTGATATTAATGATTCCAGCTTTTCCCTCCGAATCATATTGGGCGGAGGGTGCGGTAATCCATTCGATATTTTCAATGCTGTTGGCTGGCAACTGATTCAGGTAAGTCATCGGGTCGGCTTGGACAGCCTTTCCATTTACCATGATGACAAAGCCGCTACTTCCACGAATGGTGATATTCCCATCAGGATTGATACTGACACCGGATAGATTCAGCACGACATCAGCGGCTGTACCACCTTGCGCGGTCTCAAAGGATTCGGCAGAATAAGACTGCTTATCCACTTTGAAATTACTTGCGAAACCTTGACCGGTGACTTCTACGGCATTTAATTCCATGGAGGCCTGGGTTAATTGGAGCGTTCCAAGATTCTTTTTTTGATCTTCTTCAAAAATAAGTGAGGACATGGACAGTGACTCATATCCCAAAAAGCTAGCCCTGAGGAAATAGGAGCCTTTGGCAATTCCCAGTAACTCGAATGTGCCTGATTCATCTGTTATTCCCCCATTGGCAAAGCTTGAATCACTGCTTTGATAGAGTGCGATACTGGCAAATTCCAGTGTTTTTTGAGAGTAGGAATCCACAAGCCTTCCCCGCAGTGAATTCTGGGAAAAGGCGTGAAAAGTCCCCACAAAAATTAAAAGGATACCAACAAAAATTTTCATCGTCAAAATTAGTTGAATCGCTGATACAAACTGCGTTAAAAATTACTTACTGGAATCGGTAAGTGATAAAAGGGTGAAAAGCAAGGAATCAACTCCCGAAGGAGATAGCCTAGAGTCAAATACAAAGACTGACGGACAAATCAAATAGGCCTATTTGACGAACAAATTTAATTTCCCTC
>JBBQXZ010000246.1:0-7141 GCA_038209145.1 Cytophagales bacterium
TATTGCCATCTCACAAAGTGGAGAAACAGCAGATACCCTGGTTGCGATAGAAATGGCCAAAAAGCAAAAAGCGTTCATTTTTGGGGTTGTCAATGTGGTAGGTTCGAGCATTTCGCGCCAATCGGATGCAGGCGCTTACACCCATGCTGGACCTGAGATTGGAGTGGCATCCACAAAAGCCTTTACAGCCCAGCTTGTCGTATTGATGATGATTGCCATAAAGGTGGGCTTTGCCAAAAAAAGTATTGATCAGGTACGATACCTCCATCTGATCAATGAACTACACGAAGTCCCTGAAAAAATAAACTTAATTCTACAATCCGCGGAAATCATTCAAGCATTGGCAGAGAAATACAAGGATGCCAGGGACTTTCTTTACTTGGGCCGTGGGTATAACTTCCCCATAGCACTGGAAGGAGCGTTGAAATTAAAAGAAATATCCTATATACATGCCGAGGGATATCCCGCTGCCGAAATGAAACATGGACCGATTGCTTTGGTTGATGAATCCCTGCCGGTTGTATTTGTGGCCACCAAAGATGCCTACCACGCAAAAATATTGAGCAACGCGCAGGAAATCAAAGCCCGAAAAGGCATAGTCTTGGCAGTTATATCTGAGGGCGACACTGAGTTTACATCTATTGCGGATGACGTGATGGTGGTTCCTGCTGCCGATGAACTGATAGCCCCCCTGCTAAGTGTAATACCTCTCCAGCTATTGGCCTATTATATCGGGTTGGCAAAAGGACTGGACGTGGATAAACCTCGAAACCTGGCCAAATCTGTCACTGTAGAGTAATTTTTTCATCAAGAAGACCCATGAACCAAATCAAGAGATCTCCCCTTTCCACGTTGGGTTATAATTTTGTCCCTACGGAGTACCTTCCCGAAGGGGAAGACGAATATTACCTCCGTAACAAGCAAAACAGAAGCGGAATAACTTACCGTCAGCTAAATGCATTGGAAATAGAAATTTTGGTCAGGAATCGCAACCAATCGGATGACTGGAACAAGCTGCTGGTTGCGGAAGATTTCAGTCCGGAATTGGTGAAAAACTGCAAGTTTTTCGGACTGGTCCGCATCGGGAAATTAGAACCCTGTTACCTGGAATACCACAATCTCCGCATGCCTGTAGGTCTTTATAACAGTACCATAATCAGTTGTGATATCGGCGACAATGTGGTGATAGACAATGTGCACTATCTCTCCCACTATATTTTGGGAAATGAAGTGATCTTGGTGAATGTAAACGAAATGTCCACCACCAATTACGCAAAATTCGGCAACGGCATAATAAAAGAAGGAGAAGATCCTACGGTTCGTATCTGGCTGGAAATATGCAATGAAAACGGAGGTCGGCGGGTAGCTCCCTTCAGTGGCATGTTGCCGGCAGATGCGTGGATTTGGTCCAGGTACCGAACTGACCACCAACTACAGGACAGGCTTCTTGAGCTTACCCAAAACCGATTTGACCATAAAAGGGGATATTATGGAAAAGTGGGAGACCGATGCATCATCAAAAACTGCCTGATCATCAAAGATGTGTGGATCGGTTCAGATGCGTATATCAAAGGTGCCAACAAACTCAAGAATCTGACGATCCACTCCCTTGCCGAAGCAACCTGCCAGATCGGAGAGGGATGTGAACTGGTCAATGGGATCATCAGTGAAGGATGCCGGGTTTTTTATGGGGTTAAAGCCGTCCGGTTTGCCATGGCTTCCCATTCCCAATTAAAATACGGAGCCAGATTGATCAACTCCTATTTGGGGAGCAACTCCACCATATCCTGTTGTGAAGTGCTCAATTCGCTTATCTTTCCTGCACACGAGCAGCACCATAACAATTCCTTTCTTTGTGCCGCCCTGCTGATGGGCCAAAGTAATATGGCCGCAGGCGCTACGGTAGGGTCCAATCACAATTCCAGGGGAGCAGATGGAGAATTCGTGGCGGGAAGGGGCTTTTGGCCTGGCCTCTGTGTCAGTCTAAAGCATAATTCCACCTTTGCGACATTTAATATATTGGCCAAAGGCGATTATCCCGCAGAATTACACATTCCCCTACCCTTCTCGCTTATAAGCCACCAAGTCCATCTGAACAGGGTTCAGGTAATGCCTGGATACTGGTTTATGTATAATATGTACGCTTTGGCCCGTAATGCCTGGAAATACAAAGACAGGGACAAACGGATAGAAAAAATTCAGCATTTGGAGTTTGATTACCTGGCACCGGACAGCGTTCAGGAAATCTTCGAAGGGTTAACTATCTTGGCCAAGGCCACCGGCATGTCATTCCTAGCCCAAGATGGTGATCTTTCCGGCTATGATTTTACGCATCCAGCGGAATTGGGAGCCGCCCTATTGGGGAACCAAGATCCCCGGCTGGGGGGGATTGAGGTCTTCGTTCATGGTTGGGAAAATAGCAAGCGGCCGATACAATTGATAAAAGTACAGGAAGCCTGGAATACTTTCAACAGCCTGTTGGGCTATTATACCGTATCAACGGTATCAGAAATAATGGGTAAGGATAGAACACCTGACTGGAACGAATTGTATGCATTAATTCCAGAAGAGACAATCACATGGGAGTGGAAAAATGTGGGTGGGCAACTGATGCCAAAGGGTGTTATTTCCCAACTGATTTCTAAAATCAAAGACGGGAGCCTTATCGATTGGGATCAAATTCACGGACAATATTCCCTACTGGCAAATGAATATCCGTCATGGAAAGTCCAACATGCATTCCAATGCCTGCTGTCTGCAAAAGGTATTGCGAAAAAGATCTTTGACCAAAACCAATGGAACAAACTAGTCTCGGAAGCAAGCCAAACCCGAAAATGGCTGTCGGAGCAGGTTTTTATTTCCAGGCAAAAAGACTATGTAAATCCTTTCAGGAACATGGTCTATGAAAACGAAGCGGAAAGAGACTTGGTTCTAGGTGCTTTGGAAGAGAATAGTTTTATCCAGCAGGAAAAAAAGGAATGTGAAGCATTTATCGAAGGATTGGAAAGGTTAAGAATGGAAAAGGGAAACTAACCCGTTAGCCATATCTGGACCCTAAGCGATTTTTGCTGGTAACCTGAGTTCGATTGTTACTTACCTAACAGCCCTTTAGGTGCTAAACTATAAGAACCACGGGTGCAAGCCCGTGGAAAGTGAATGAAAACTGCTTTATTTTTGCCTTTTTCAGCAACGATGATGACAAAATCAATCTAAATTTTTTTCCTTTATAGTTGCCGGATATAGTCGAACTCAGGCGGCAATTCTCAGGTAGGCTGGATCGCTACAAACTGTTCACAAGGAACAGGCCATGCACCTGGTCGGGAGATTTTAACATCAAGAAAGTGGCAGCTCCACAAAAAAGGTAGTTCCTTGTCCTTCCTTACTTTCAAACCAAATCCTACCTTCATGTGCCGTTACAATTTGCTTGGAAATGGCCAACCCCATCCCATAAGGAGTCTCACCGGAAGTACCAACCCGCTTGCTGTTGGTGAACAATTCAAAAACGGAATCCTTGAGTTTGTCAGGAATTCCTATTCCCACATCTTTCACCGAAATCAATGCCTTGTCCTTATCAGATGTCAACTGTACGGAAATAATACCTTCAATTTCACTGAATTTGATGGCGTTGGCAATCAGGTTACTCATCACACGCCACATTTTTTCCCTGCTTATCACAGCGGTGACAGGTTCACTAACCACCACTATTTTCTGCTTCTTATCTTCGGCTCTGAATCGCAAAAGTTCAATACAATAACTAATCATTCGTTCCAGATCGACTAATTCCTTATTAAGCCCTTCTCCTCCTCTATTTACCTGCATCATTTCCGAGACGAGATTCAGGGAATTTGTACCGGATAATTTGATATGTTCCAACAAGGTTCGGTCTTCCTCCGTCCAATTTTCGGTTTCCAACAACACATCCGCAATCATGGTCATACTGGATATGGGGTTCCTCAAGTCATGGGCTACCATGTGCATCATTTTGGAATTTTCAGTCTGGCTTTGCTCCAAGGCCCCCAAAGCATCCTGCAGTTCAATATTTTGGGAACTGATTTGTTTGTTGATAATCCGGTATCTTTTCAAATGATACCATACTGTAACCAAAAAACCAACAGCAATCAGAGAAAAGACGACCGAACCCAGGAGATATAGTTTTTTCAAGTCGTTGGCCTTGCTGATATTTGCCAGGAGGAGTTGCTGTTCAGTATTCCGGAATGATTCTTCCATATCCAGATACCGGGATTCTGATGCCTGCAATTCAGAAGCACTATACAGATCCGCAAAAGTAAGTAGGTCCCTGTAAGCAGAATCAATCTGATTTACCTGGTCATAATAACGCCATCGCAAATTATAAAATTTACGGAGGGTACTGTTATAGTACTCATTTTTAACTTCGATTTTTTGAATAGACGCATCCAAATCTTGAATAATCACCCATACATCATCTGTACGGTCTAGATTGAGGTAAAGGTTTCCCAATTTAATGCTGGCTGTACGGGCATCTGGGACATCATACCCCAGGCGGTTGTTGATCCGAATGCTCTCCAACAAGGCCGTTTCTGATCTTTCAACTTCTCCCTTCTCTGCCAAGACTCCTCCGAGGTTTCCCAGAACCACCCCTTTGGCTACTTCCACAAAATTAAATTCAGCCGGATGAGTGGCTTGTGGAAATAAATTTGATTTGGTTGCAATAAATTCAAGGGCTCTATTGTAATAGGTTTCAGCACTGTCCAATTCGCCCAACTTTTCGAACGAAAGGGCAATGGTGTTCAAGTACATTTGAGGATCTTTCACAAACAAAACAAAATCAGATCCCGATGGACATTGAAGGATTTCAACCAATGCCCGTTTCACGTTGGCAATTGCTTCAACGTATTCACGTTGGTTGTATTTAAATAAGCCCAGCTGGTAGGTTAAATTCGCTGTTTGACAGGGCGGAAGATTCATTTTTGCGAATTCTCTTCCTTCATAGTAACTTCGAAATGCCTCAGCAAACTTTTTGTTTGCCTTAAGCAAATCTCCCTTGACAAAATAATTCTTGGCAAATTCGGCCTGGTATAGGTGCTCTTTTCCCATTAAAGCATTTTCCATGCTATCGCTGTAGTGCCCCGCCATTTCCAAATCGGAAACATAGTTGAGGTAATACAGCGCTAAGTGATAATACCTATTCCAAACTTCAAGCGGTTGAACATTTTCCATCTCAGCATAGGCAGAATCCAAGTACACCAAAGATTTGGCAAACTGCCCAGAATTGAGGAGTCGGTTTACCTGCTCATAAATTAGATACGTTTCTGGCCTCATGTCTTGGTATTCCAGATTTTCGGACTTACAGGACCAAAACAGGGTGAAGCATAAAAAAAAGTAAAAAAAACTCCTTAATCGCATAGTAATAGATGGGAAAACTTTGTAGGTGATATAGCGTATGGGTCTAAAGTTAGCAATAAATTGAATCAATCATTCAAGGTGCTATTAAATTCCCCCGGTAATGGAAAATAGAAAGGGTAAATATTTACCCTTTCTATTTGAGAGTTAAGACAGACTGATTAATCTTAAATGATGATTCTGTTATAAATTTGAAGTTAGCCTTTATATCCTTTTACCTTCCAACCTTTCCGATATTTTCTTGAAAGGTGATCTTCAGCTGCTGGCATGTTGGCTATTTTCATTGTCTTTGTGTCCCATATCAAGGTTTTTCCAGGCTCTTTCAGAGCTACCGTTCCCAGGATAATGGCTTCTGTCATCGGTCCTGATTGGGCGAAATGACTCTCAGTCTGTGTTTTGCCCAAGCAGGCATCAATAAAATGGTGATAGTGATCTCTTTCCGTTAACTTCGGGTTACCTACTTGCTTGAATTTTTCTTCCGGCAATAATATGGGCATTTTGGTATGGGGAATCAACAACGCTCCCTCAGTTCCGATCAACATGGCTGATTCAGCTGGATAATCTTCGACAGAATATAACTTTCTAACCTCTTCAGGAGGATAAAATTCGCCGTCAAACCATTCCACCTGAAGTTCATTCCCGTCAGTCATTTCATTGCCTGGAAACATCCAGGTGATGTGGTTGGACTGTGGCCAAGTATCACCCATCCGTTCAGGCGAGGCCTGCCAGGATTCCTGCACACGGGCTGTGACAGAAAGTGGATCTTTAAGCCCCATTCCCTTCCAAACAGCGTCAAAAATATGGCAACCTATGTCACCCGACCAACCCGTACCGAAGTCTTGCCATGCCCTCCATTTGGAAGGATGGTAGATCGTGGGCGCGTATTCCCTCATGGGTGCGGTCCCGACCCACAAATCCCAGTCTAGCGTATTCGGTGGGGTTTCCCCCTCTTCCGGCCGTGGGCCTTTGAAGCGGTAGGCTTCTGTGGCACCAGGTCGGTTGGAACAAAGGTACACCTGTTTTATTTTTCCAATATGCCCATCTTTGATCCATTGCACGGCAGTTCGGTCACCTAATCCGGAGGCATGTTGGGTACCCAACTGACTGACTATGCCTGCCTCGTTTGCGGCGATGGTCAATGCCCTTACTTCGGCTACATCATGGCACATCGGCTTTTGACAATATACGTGTTTTCCCAGCTTGATGGACTCAAAGGCAATGGCAAAATGATTGTGATCCGGTACACTGACATTGATAGAATCAAAATTACCGGATTCATTCTTTAACAGCTCCCTCCAGTCTGTATAGGTTTTTGCGTTGGGTAATGCCTCAGCCGCCCGTTTCAGGTGGTTGGCATCCACATCGCAGATGGCTACTATTTCCGCTTCGGGATGTGCCATGAAGCGGTTCAAATCGTACCAGCCCATACCTCCCACACCTACGCATACATGGCGGATTTTTTTTGGCAATTTTGACGCTATTGCCTGTTGGGAAAAAATCAAAGGTGGGGTTAATGCAGCTAAAGCGGCTTTTTGAAGAAATTTCCTTCTCGAAATTTCAGATCCATATTGTTTCATGATGTATTATTCGGGTTGATAGTAAATTGATGGGGAAATATAATAAGAAAATTTGCGAACATAAGAAAATACTAACAGTAATATTGTTGAATTCCATCAGCGGCATTAAAGAATAAAACCGATTTCAACGAAACACCCGTCATTTTTCAATCATAGAGATCAAAAGGCATAAAATTGATTTG
>JBBQXZ010000247.1:0-7137 GCA_038209145.1 Cytophagales bacterium
TCCCATTGGTTGTGCGGTCTACCGTGGCATCGTGCATGATGACCAAGGCACTGTCCTTACTCATCTGAACATCAAACTCAATCATCTGTGCACCTACCCGAATGGCCTCCTGAAATGCAGGCAGCGAATTTTCGGGATGCGTTGTCATGGCTCCCCTGTGGGCACAGAGCCCCCTATCGGGCATCAGGTATTGCCGCAAAACCGCTTGAAGGCTTGTTCCAAGGAAAAGGAATAAACCCTGAATCAGAAAATATTTCATAAGTGAAAACTGGTGTTAATTGAGGCCGAAGAATAAGTTCTTTGAACCTGATTGCGAGGGTGGCCCAGCTAAAAACAAAAAATACACCCAACTGAACGTTTTTCAACCCACGGGATAAATTAGAAAAGGGAAATGCTAACAAATTGCTTTTTTCAACCAAATAAATCCTTGATTACCCGCTGCGCTGCATGGTACCCGCACATCCCATGAACGCCGCCTCCCGGGGGGGTGGAAGAGGAACAGATGTAATAGCCTTTGGCAGAAGTTTGGTAGGGGGACCACCGCAGTGCGGGTCGGGTAAAAAGCTGGGTGATATCCTGCACCCCTCCGTTGATATCCCCGCCGATATAATTTGGGTTATAGGCCTGCACGTCCATAGAATTCATGGTATACTTAGCCAGAATCAAATCCTTGAATCCGGGCGCACTTTTCTCAATTTGGTTTTGGATTATGCCGGACATGTCTTTCGTTGATCCGGCAGGCACGTGGCAGTAGGCCCATACCGTGTGTTTTCCTTCAGGTGCCCGCGTGGTATCTACCAGGCTTTGCTGGGCAATCAAAACATATGGGTTGTCGGTATATTTGCCTTTCCAGATGATCGCTTCCGAATGACTGATTTCCTCGATGGAGCCCCCCAGGTGAACCGTACCCGCCTCCCTCGCTTCGGCGGATTTCCAGGGAATGGGGCCATCCAGGGCAAAGTCCATCTTATAAACACCCATGCCATACCTGTAATTGGATAATTGTCGCCGATATAAAGGAGACAGGTCAGCACCCATAATTTCCAATAATTGCTTGGGACCCAAATCAAACAGTGTGGCCTTGGTATCAGGTATGTCTTTTTTGGATTGGACCATCAATCCGGTCCATATTTCCCCACCCAAGGATTCAAAATAGGCGGCAAGGGCCGTAGCCAAACTTTGGGAACCGCCCTTTGCCACAGGCCAGCCCCCATAATGTCCCGCAGCCATCAAGACCAAGCCAATGGCTGAAGTCGCCAAATTGCTAAAAGGTTGTATGCCGTGGGCCACCATCCCTGCCCACAAGGCCTTTGTCTTTTCTTCTTTAAAGGAATTGGCAAACCAAGATGCCGGTTGTAAGGCTTTGAGGCCAAATGCTGCTAATTTTAAGGGTTTTTTGGGCCAAGAAAGCGGGCCAAGAAAATCCCGGCTGAGTCCTTCCCAATCGCTCACAATGGGAGACATGATGTGCCTGTACTGTTCCCCGTCTTTACCCAACCCGGCTGCTGTATCTTCGAGTGACCGATAGAGCACGCTTGCAGGCCCATCTTTCATCGGATGTGCTGCAAGTACGCGGGGGTGCAAGTATTCCAAACCATATTTATCCAAGGGCAACCCCCGAAAAAAAGGAGCCGACACCGCAAGCGGATGAATGGCAGAACAGATATCGTGATGGAAACCAGGCAGGGTAACCTCCTTCGTTCGCATTCCTCCTCCTATGGTATCTTTCCCTTCCACCACCAAGACCCGCAAGCCTTTTTCCTGCAGGACAATCGCTGCTGCCAGGCCATTGGGACCTGATCCTACCACTACTGCGTCATACTTTCCCTTTTGCATGGCCGAAAATAATTAATATTAACCCCTAAGCGAAGCATAACAAAAAAAAATGCCAATAAAAAAGCTGAAGGGCAGAAGTCTTCCCACTTTTTTATTGGCATGTAGCGCATGATTGAATTACGTTTGATTTTTAAAGGTCAGCACACGTTACCAAAATTGAAAACTCAGACTTGTTTTTATGTATTGAAATCAATTAAAAAGTTACTGCACGTCAAATGGCATTTCTATGCGAATCTTGTCCCAACTCAGGGCAACGATACCCGATTTGTCGCCCTTATCCACCACTTCGTAGGTCAGTCGTTGAACGGTATTTTCAAGAACCATTGGTGTGACCGTTACCCGCACCAAGTCCTCGGCTTCAGAATATTCCTCGGCCAGGTGTTGATCATATTTTTCGTTGATGATCCATGTCCATTCTTCTCTGCCTGGTATGGTGAACAATGCATGCATGCCTGCTGGGACATTTACCCCATTCACAGTAACCGCATCAGAAAAAGTAATGGCGGTAGCCCAATGAGATCCACTCACCCAAACTTGGTTGTAAGATACCAGCCCATTCCATATTACCCTGCCGCGTGCGCCGGGCGAACCGTGATTGATGGTAATGCGGGTATTTCCTACTTGACCATTGACCTCAAGTCGCGCACTGCCTGTTATGGTATCCTCCCTTAATCCCTTATTCACACTGTCTGCATAGGACACCATTTCCTGACGGTGTTCCTTTTCCAAATTGGAAAGGCCAATTGTCTCTACTTCCTCCAGCTGGCTGACAATATCGGATTTTGATGCATTCCCACCACAGGACCAAATTCCCAATGAAATAATCAGCATATTTAAATAAATTACCTTTTTCATTATCTTTAACTTATTATTTATTCTTGAGTATTAATTTAAATCCAAGAGGTAAAAAAGCAGCGGCCAGTTGAAGTAAGCCAATACATTTTGGCATTGACAAGCCTAGTTGAGAAAATCCTTATTCCGAAAGGCTGGCTTGGGATAGGTGTAAAATCCTTCGCCGGTTTTTTCACCCAGTTTTCCCCGGTCAATATACTCCTTTAACAAGGCCGCAAAAGCCTGAGAATGCTTATCAGGCATCTGACGGGTCACGTGCCAAGCAGTATCCAAACCGATAGCATCCAAAAGGCCAAAAGGACCCATGGGAACCTGAAAATTGACCATCCAAGATTTATCGATGGCGTCAATGGTCGCAATTTCTTTGGTCAACAATTTGCCTGCTGTTCCCAGAAATGCCATCAGCATGGCATTGAAGAGGTACCCTGGATTTTCCTTTTGGATGACCACAGGCACCTGTAGGAGGGATCTTCCAAAGTCCTCCAATACAGGTATCCATTTCGGGTCGGTACCGGGATGGGGCATGATGTCCACCACTTTGGAGTAAAACACATCGTGAAAATGCAGGGCGCAAAAGTTTGCCGGCCTGCCCGATATTTCAGCAAATTGGGAAGGCAACAAAAAAGAAGAGTTGGTAGTGAAAAGTGTCTTTTGGGGAGCAAGCTGGCCCACTAAAGACCAAACGCCTTCTTTGACCGCCACATCCTCCGTGACACTTTCGTTGATAAGGTCTGCATCATAAACGGCCTTTTCCGGGTCACCGGTATAGCGCACCTTTTGCATCAACTCTTCCCCTTGCCCGGGCTTAAGTTGGTCCGTTTTTACCAAATGCCGGATTATTTTAGCCATTGCCTTAGGAGCGTTTTCCAGCGCGGCCGGATTGGAATCATAGATGGATACGTCATAGCCCGACAAGGCAGCTTGTAGGCCCACCCTGCTTCCCAGGTTACCCGCTCCCAAAATGCAAACTTTTTTTATTAACATGGTTAAATCCGTTGGGTTTGAATACTTTTCCAGGCCATTTCACCGCAGGCTTTTACCGCCTGAATCAATCGGGCAAATCGGAGGTCGTCCGCAAATCCCTGCCGATGTCTTTGGTAAATCTGTTGGGCGATGACTCCTACTTTGAACAAGCCAAACGCATAATAAAACACCATGTGGTCCACAGCTATAGGGCTTTTTGACGCATAATGGGAGATCACTTCCTGCCGTGTAAAATTTCCAGGCTGGTAGGTTAATCCAAACATTTTTAAGATATCGGGATCATTTTCTTCGGCCCAATAAGCCAGCGAAGTCCCCAAGTCCATCAAAGGATCCCCCAGTGTAGCCATTTCCCAGTCCAGGATGGCGCGGATTTCCATGGGAACCGACTCCGACAACACCATGTTGTCATACTTGAAATCATTGTGAATAAAGCCTATTTTGTTGTGATGGGGCTGGTTTTCAAACAGCCACTTGCCCACTGCTTCCATTTCCGGCAAATCATCTGTTTTGGCATTTAGGTACCGGTTTGCCCAGCCGGTAACCTGTCTCCGTACATACCCTTCTGGTTTTCCCAGATCTACCAGCCCTGATTCTACCAATTCCAACTGATGCAGTTCCAACAAATGGTCCACGGCCTGTTGGGAAAGTGCTTTGAAAAATGTGGCATCCAATGTCCGGTCTCTCGGCAGCTTGTCTCTCAAGATCAGGCCTTCCACTTTTTCCATCAGAAAAAAAGCGGTGCCGATTACGGATTCATCGGTACAACAATGTACGGGGTTGGGTATCTTCAGGTAGCCGGCCTTTTTTAAAGCGGTCAAAATCCGAAACTCCCTACCCATGTCATGCGCTTTACTTATCTTCAGTCCCAAGGGAGGCCTTCGAAGGACAAATTCCTTCTCCCCTGCCTGGACTAAATAAGTGAGGTTGGAATAGCCTCCTTTAAATTGGGTCATCCGGATAAAATCGCTTTTTACCCCGAAAAAATCAGCCAAATAGGCAATTAACGGGTCAATTTCGCTGCTCATAATTTTTTAAAATTTTCCTTGCCAAGACCGACTTATGTACCTCGTCTGGTCCGTCGTATATTTTGGCTCCCCGTTCGTGCCGGTACCAAAATGACAACAGGGTATCGTCAGTAATCCCCAAGGCACCATGTACCTGAATGGCTCTGTCGATGACCTTCATCAACACGTCAGATACAAAAAATTTGATCATCGATATTTCTTCTTTGGCCGCTTTGGTCCCAACTTCCTGGATCTTAATGGCAGTGTCAAGTACCATAAGCCTGGAAGCTTTGATTTCAGCCGCACTTTCGGCAATCCAGTTTTGAATCGTCTGTTGGAGGGATAAGGGCTTTCCCGGGTTAAGTTCTCGGGACATTGCCCTGCGGCACATCATTTCCAGTACCCGCTCACAAATACCAATCCACCGCATGCAATGGTGAATCCTTCCCGGACCCAGCCGCTCCTGGGCCAAAGCAAATCCATTGCCCTCCACACCAATCAAATTCATTTTGGGTACTTTGCAATCCGTGAAAGTAACCTCACCGTGAGACAGGTAATCCTCCCCCGCATCACCCATGATGGGAATATTCCGAACCAAAGTAAATCCGGGCGTATCGAGAGGTACCAAGATCATGCTTGCGCGCTGGTAAGGATTGGAATTGCCGGGATCTGTCACGGCCATCACAATGGCGAAGGATGCTCCATCAGCCCCGGTAGTAAACCATTTGTGTCCATTAATTACATAATTCTCCCCTTCACTAATAGCCTGCGTGGACAAGTGAACAGGATTACTGCCCGCATGGGCTGGTTCTGTCATCGCAAAGCAACTGCGTATCTCTCCTTTTTGTAATGGAATCAAGTAGGCTTGCTTCAGGTGGTCTGCAGCAAAGTGACTCATCAGCTCCATATTGCCAATATCAGGTGCCTGGCAGTTGAATACAAAATGCCCTAGAGGGCTAGCTCCAAGTACCTCGGAAACAGAAGCAAATTCCACCAATGAAAGTCCCAAACCACCCGCTGACTGGGGCAAGTGGGGGGCAAACAATCCATTTTGCCGGGCTTTTGTCCGCAACATATTAAGTGCTGGAAGTACCTTCTTAAAGGATCCATATATGGCATCCATTTCCAATGGATAAATATCCTTCTCCAAAAAATGCCTATACCTATGAACCAAGGATGTGGTATTCGTGGAAGTTTCCATACTACCTAGCTCGTTGCTCGGGTTTTTAAACTGTAAATCCTCCATCTGCTGTCAAAACGGTACCTGTTGTGTAGCTGGAAGCTTCTGAGGCCAGATACAGTCCGGCGGCACCTATTTCTTCCGCGGTTCCTACCCGTTTAATAACCAGGCTTTTCATCATTTTTTCAAGTATTTTATCGTTATCCCAAAGGGCCTGCGAAAATTTTGTTTTGATCAAACCTGGACAGATGGCATTTACCCGGATCGTGTGGGCTCCCCATTCTTTCGCAAAAGCTTTTGTAAGGGATATCAAAGCGGCTTTACTGACACTATATATGCCCAAACCTTCTTCCGGGGAAACACCACCGATGGAACTGATGTTGATTACGGAGGCGTTGGAAGATTCCCGCAAATAAGGGAAACATAATTTCATCAATTGGAAGGCAGCTTTGACATTTACATTCATGATCTTATCATAAGCTTCCAAAGTGGTGTCGTGAATGGGGCCAAATACTGGGTTAGTTGCCGCATTGTTTACCAAGATATCCAGCTGCCCGTATTTGGAGATAGTCTGTTCTACAAGTGAGGCCAATTCGTCCATATTACCCACGTTACAAGCGACAGAAAATGCTTCATACCCTTTTTGGCGCAACGTTCCCACCACCTCATCCAAGGCTTCTTTATTTCTACTGCTGACAACTACCTTTGCGCCAGCGGCGGCAAAAATCTCCGCCATTGCAAAACCGATGCCTTTGCTCGCACCGGTAATGAGGGCTACCTTGTTGGATAAAGAAAATAGATTTGATAAATTCATAGTGGTACGTTCGAATATTTAAATTGACTTTACAAATTAGGAAATAAGTATTGGATAGGCTAAGGTATAAGGTAAAAATTGGTTTTTTCGACAAAACTAGCAAAACATTTATCCATACGGATAGACTTGCTCATCAAAGAAAATGCATTTTGCGGTAAAAATTCAAATAAAAAGTAAACACTTATCTTATGCCAGTATGGCTTCTCCCATTAAAAATATGCCGCTTTACCATTATTCCCACACTGGGAAATTCTGTTCATAACATTCAAAAATCTCAATTAATCTACTTTAAATTTTGGAATAGATTGACAACATATAAAAGAAATAGAATCCGATTTTAAAAGTTGTAAAATCAGCTATCATTTCACAATCAAATTCATTCTCTTCCAAACCCAAAAAACCAAGGCCGAAGCAATTATCGAAAGTATCGTCAACACCGCTGCAAGTCCATAGTCTCCATATATCCA
>JBBQXZ010000248.1:0-7109 GCA_038209145.1 Cytophagales bacterium
TCTCCATATCCGTCGCGCCAGCGTCCTACCGGATCAAAGTTTTCAAGACCGAATCCAATTGGGTCCATCTTTTGGTGGCAGCTCATGCATTCAGCTTTGGACCGGTGAATTACCAGCAGGTCCTTGATACTGGCATTCTCAGCGCCAGCCTCTTCCTCTGACAGTTCACCAGCATCTGGGGGTGGTGGTGGTGCAGGCGTGCCCAAAATTTCTTCCAATACCCACTTTCCCCTTAATACGGGACTGGTCCTTATGGGGAGGGAGGTGGACGTCAGCACACTTCCCATGCCCAGGACTCCTCCCCTGTTTCTGTCAGTCAGGATCACCTTTCGGAGCTGTTCCCCCTTTACGCCTTGAATGCCATAATGATGGGCCAATTCTTCATTGAGGAAGGTGTAATCACTATCCAGAAGATCCAGGAGGTTTTTACTGTCTGTCAATACATGGTGAAAATAGGCTACCAGTTCTTGGTACATGGATTCCCGGAGTGATGGGGTGAATTCAGGAAATCGCTCCGGATCCACAGGACTGCTTTCTTTTAATTTTGTGATACCAAACCACTGTGAGGCAAAACTTTCAGAAAAACGCGTGGACCTGGGATCTTCCAGCAGTCTCTTTACCTGTTTGGTCAGGATTTCAGGGTCATGAAGGTCTTCTCTATAAGCGACTTCAAACAATTCACTATCCGGAAGGCTAGACCATAAAAAAAACGATAAGCGACTGGCCAATTCGAAATTGCTTAAAGCATATGGTTGATTGACCGGTTGTTCCTCCTCAAAGCGATACAGGAAATTGGGAGAGATCAATACCGCCTTAAATGTCTCCATAACGGCAAGGTCAAAACGGTTTTTATCAGCTGTCCCCTCATAGACTTTTTGGAATAGGGACAGGTAGGCCTCTTTCTCCTTGGACTCCAGGAATCTTCTGAATGCCTTGCTTGCGAATGGGATAATCACCTCTTCGGCTGCTTTCATGGGCGCATCAGCATAACTCTCTCCTGTAAACAAGCTTAAAAACCAATCGTAAATCCGCTGGATTAGATTAGGGCGGTAGGATGTAGGCACCAGATTGCGCCATTTTTCCGGGTCGGCATAGGCTTCCTCCAGTATTTCTTCGGCGGCATCGTAATACCGCTCCAACTTGAGGGGAGTCAAAAACAGGGTATTGGGAAAATTATCGAAACCAGCACCCCCGGAACCGTCTGCTGGAAACAGGGATTTGGCATCAAAATCAACTCCAACCAGATTGAGGATGGAATATTGGTATTCATTGTGGCTCAATCGCCGGATCACTACCCTGCCGGGATTATTCGCATTTAGTGATCGGATTAGGAGGGTATTGACACTGCTGAGCAACGTTTCCCGCTCTTCCGCAGTCATGTTTGGTTCTCCTGCCGGAGGCATTTCACCGGATTTCACTGTCTCCATGATATGCATCCAAAGTTTGCCTCCTCGGACGATCCGGTCTTCAAACTGGTCTTCCAGGCCCATAAAAAAAGCTTTGATGCTAATGCCTCCGGAACGCTTGGTGTCATGGTGGCAGGAAAAGCAATGTTTCTCCACAATAGGCTGAATGACCTTGACATGGTCTAACTCCGGTTCTTCTTCCTCAGCCGACTTGTCTGCCCCGAATAAAGGCGTGAAAGCGTACAGTGAAAAAAACAAATAAAATATTATTATGGGTCTCATACTAGGCTAAAAATAGATATAAAATTTCTGTAAGCCAAATGTTTTCGGATTTGGAAATAGTTCTGGATATAAAATGTTTTTATTGGTTTGAGATCATTTCGTCACATACTGAAAAAATGATGCATCGGACAATTTTTCCTGACACGGCTCATTTGGAAGGTTTAGCCCGGTATACTGGATTAAAAAAAAATTTTATTTTTAAATAGAAATTATTGCCAAATTTTAATCAATTAATTTCAAGACATGAATCCATTGTATTTTACAATTTTATTTTTTCTCAGGACCTATAAATTGTGAAAAATTGCCAATCACGTGCAAACCCAGATTTTTTAAGCGGGGAATTTTTGAGGTGAGCGGAAGGAGTAAACCGCTAAATTTTTAAATTCTTTTGTGGCAACTTATTTATCCGAGTAGTATCAGCTAATTATGTGAGAAAAATTGATACGGAAGAGCTTGAATGGAATTTTATTAGACCTTTTTCGGCTTCTTTTAATCCGCCTTCGGATTTAAAGTAATATGAATTTAAGAAAAATCAGCCTACTTTTACTTCAATGACATCCTATCCAAACATTCGCCAGAATCCAATCTTTTCCTTGTTTCTAGCCAGCTATTTCCTGATCGCTTGCCAACCAAAACCTATTTCTGAAGTAGAAACAGAAGCGGAACCCTTCTATCTAAAAGTTGCTGCTTATAACGTGGAGTACAGTAAAAATGCATCTGCAGAAGAAATCGGGGAAGCCTTCAAGCCGTTTGATTTTGATGTGGTTGCTTTTTCGGAAGCACCAGGCGGAGACTGGACCAAACGAGTGGCAGCGGCGATGGATATGGAACATGTGGTCGTGGGGAAATACAGTACCGCAGGTCACAACGACAAGTACAAAACCATCGCTTCTAAGACTCCCTTGTTTGGCTATGAAGAAATCTGGATGGCGGACACCCTTCACACCGTGACCAAGGCAATGACGATAATCGGAGATATGGAGGTAGAAATTCATGCCGTCCATTTCCCATTCGGATGGAGGGATCAAGCCCATATCGACGAAACTACAAATAAAATCCAAACCTACGTAGATCATGTAAGAAATCATTCCAATGAAACAGTTGCCGTCTTGATGGGAGATTTTAATTTTATTCCCAGCAATACTGACAGTGTGAATAATTATCATGAGCTGTTCAGGGAAATCGGTTTTGACCTTCATTGGATGGATTTGGGGATAGATTCCCGAAAAATCAATACCTTCAACGCATTGGTTCCAGCCGATGAAGGCAATGGTGATGTCATAGATCACGTTATGTATGCTCCGGAAAAGGCGAAGGCTGTCGATGGAGGAATTCTTGAGTTGGAAAAGCCTCTGTCAGACCATAAACCCGTATGGGCATTGTTGGAGATTAAAAACTAATTCAGGCAAAGGGGATATTCTTTTGCCTTTACTTGGCTTTTTAAGGTGTATTTGTTTAGATTTAAAAGGTATATCGTATAAATATTTATCCCATGCCCAAATGTACAGTAGTACTTGCCTTACTCATCGGTTTAGTTTCCTGTCAGTCGAACCAGGAAAAAGCGCACTTGGATCAGGGTTATGATGCCGGCACTTTTGGATACGATTTAGATTTTTTGGCCGCCTACGACAGTCTGGTGGTACTCGGTTCTGGAGATGCTCAGCTGATCGTTTCTCCTGGTTTTCAGGGAAAGGTTTTTACGAGTACAGCCTTGGGACTGGAGGGCAAAAGTTTCGGATGGATAAATTATGACGCCATCTCTTCCCAAAAAACAGCTCCCCATATCAATGCCTATGGGGGAGAAGACCGTTTCTGGCTAGGACCTGAAGGAGGGCAATACTCCATCTACTTTGAGCCCGGATCGGAGATGGTTTTTGAGAATTGGCAGACGCCGGCCGGTATAGACAGTGAACCGTGGACCTTGGTTTCTTCCAGTGAGACATCTTTGCAGTTGTCCAAGTCACTCCAGTTTAAAAACTATATGGGCACAACCTTTGAAGCGGAGGTAGATCGGGTCATTAATTTGTTGACGGAAGGAGACTTGCAACGACTTTTGGATATTCAGTTGGAGGAAGGTATAGACTGGGTCGGATTTGAATCGGTCAATACCCTTACCAATACCGGTCCCTCGGCTTGGTCCAAGGAATCAGGTACTGTTTGCATTTGGATTTTGGGGATGTTTAACCCCTCTGATGCAGCTACCATCGTGATTCCATATGTGTCTGGAGACGAGAATGAGTTGGGGCCCGTGGCCACGACGGACTATTTTGGGGAAATTCCTGCAGACCGGATCGCCATTCGGAAAGGTATCTTGTATTTCAAAGGGGATGGGAAGCACAGGGGTAAGCTTGGTATTTCACCGGAGCGGGCAACTGATGTGGCTGGTAGTTATGATGCGGAAAATAAAATCTTAACAGTCGTTCAATATGATCTGCCTAAAGAAGAATCGCTGTATATGAACCAAGTTTGGGGTATGCAAAATGAACCTTATAAAGGGGATGTGATCAATTCCTACAATGACGGGCCACTGGAAAACGGCGATCAAATGGGACCTTTTTATGAGTTGGAAACGGTTTCCCCGGCAGCATTTTTGGATCCGGAACATAGTATGACCCATACACACCGTACGTTCCATTTTGTGGGGGATAAGCTGCTGTTGAATGCTATTGCGGAGAAAGTTTTTGGCATTTCTTTGGAAGAAATTAGCGGAGTATTTGATTGATTTTTTCTCTTTCCACTAAAGGAAAAACAGCAAGTATTTTTTAAAATTGTAAAAATAAGTTAAAAAACTGGTTTAACTTCCCATGAATTCTATAAGTATCCCTTTTACCAAATAAGCAAGATGAAAAATATTTTAAGTCGATATTTTATACTTTTTCTTATACCTCCCCTTTTCTCTACCTGTGGCCAAAACGAGCGTCCTGTTGATTTGAGTTCCTACGATTTGGTTTTCAACGACCTTCCGCAGACATGGGACGAGGGTTTGCCCTTGGGCAACGGTCATATCGGAACCCTGATTTGGCAGAAGGAGGGCAAACTTCGCTTTTCGCTGGACCGGACTGACCTTTGGGATTTGCGTCCGGTAGAAAATTTGGCCCTTCCCGAATTTAGCTATCAGTGGGTAAGAGAGCAATGGGAAAACGATACGTACAAGAAAGTACAGGACCTTTTTGACGGCCCCTATGACCGCATGCCTGCCCCTTCCAAAATACCCGGAGCCGGCTTGGAATTCAATATTGAATCCTTGGGAAAGGTCAAAGAGAGCAGGGTAAGTATTACAGACGCTACCGCTCACATTGTTTGGGAAGGTGGGGCTACCTTGCAGACGTTTGTTCAGGCGAATTCACTTTCTGGCTGGTTTCGATTTTCCGGGATTCCGAAAGGTTTCGTACCTGTTTTAATTCCCCCAGCCTACCAGTCATCGGGACAAAGTGGGGAGGACAATCCAGTCACGGGACAGGGTTTGGATCGGCTGGGATATGAGCAAGGGACAGTGGAATCTACCCCAAATAAATTGGTATACCGGCAGCAGGGATACGGCGGTTTTGAATATGAAGTGGCTGTTGAATGGAGCAGCAGTAAGGGTGACCTGGTGGGGGTTTGGAGCATTTCCTCTTCGCTATCCGAAAAATCCGGAGCCGCTAGCGCAGGGGACATGGTTTCTAAAGCATTGGAATCATCAACTTTTCAGGATGCCATGAAAGCTAATGAAGACTGGTGGACAAAGTATTGGACTAAGTCGGCCATCTATTTACCGGACAGTGTGCTGCAGAAACAGTACTACCTCGAGATGTATAAGTTTGGGTCCATCGCCAGGGCTGATGCCCCGCCCATATCCCTTCAGGCGGTCTGGACAGCCGATAACGGTAAATTGCCTCCCTGGAAAGGGGATTATCACCATGACTTAAATACACAACTAAGCTATTGGCCAGCTTACACAGGTAATCAGTTGGAGCTTCAGGAGGGATTTCTGAACTGGCTTTGGGACCATAGGCAAACATTTAAAAACTATACCCAAACGTATTTTGGCACCTCCGGAATGAATGTTCCAGGAGTGACTACCCTTACCGGGGAACCCATGGGCGGATGGATTCAGTATTCATTCGGACCAACGGTAGGAGCCTGGTTGGGCCACCATTTTTACCTGCATTGGCAATATTCACAAGATCGGACCTTTTTGAAAGAAAGAGCCTATCCCTGGCTGAAAGATGTGGCTATTTATCTGGATGAAATTTCAGTAAGAGATGCCAATGGCTTGAGGAAATTACCCATCAGCTCCAGCCCGGAAATAAACAACAATGCCCGAACAGCCTGGTTTGCGCAGACTTCAAATTTTGACCTCGGATTGATCCGTTGGAATTTTGAGAAGGCCGGAGAACTTGCCCGTTTGTTGGGCTTGGATGAGGAAGCTGAAAAATGGAATCGAATTTTGAAGGAATGGCCTGAACTGGCCTTAGACCAAACAAGCAATGGGCTTTCCGTTGCTCCCGATATCCCACATGGGTCGTCCCACAGGCATTTTTCCCACCTCATAGGTTGGCACCCCCTAGGGATTTTGGATTGGTCTCAGGGAGAAAGCCAACAGGAAATCATCCTTGGAACTTTAAAAGATTTAGTTGATCATGGAACTTCCGAATGGGTGGGGTATTCATTCAGTTGGCTCGGCAACTTGTATGCCCGCGCAAAGAACGGAGATAAGGCGGCGGAGACCCTCCGCATATTTGCCGAAAATTTTTGTCTCCCAAACAGTTTCCATGTTAACGGAGAGCAGCATAACCGGGGGTTTACCAATTTCAAATATCGGCCTTTCACACTGGAAGGAAACTTTGCCTTTGCATCCGGGATCCAAGAAATGTTGATTCAAAGTCATGCCGGTGTGGTGGAGGTATTTCCCGCAATTCCGGATTCTTGGCAGGAGGTTTCGTTTGAACAACTTCGTTCGGTCGGTGCCTTTCTGGTTTCCGCCAAGCGGGAGGAAGGGCAAGTTACGGAAGTGAGGTTGTTTTCTGAGCAGGGAGGAAAACTACTGCTCAATGATCCCTTTGGCCATTCAGGGTTTGAATCGGATGGGCTGCCTGTGGCTGTCAAAGCAGGGTTGCTGGAAGTAACGTTTAATCCCGGAGAAAAAGTGGTGTTAACTGGCAAATAAAGGCATGTGAATATCTAGCGGAAAAAGAAGTTTCTTACTTAAAATGGGATAGTTTGTGCTTTATTTTGAACGATATTGGAAATTTTAGCGAAAAGGTTTACATTAGAAATAAATTTCCCTATTAAACGTAAAGGACCTCCCATTGTATTAGGTATTTGTAATCTTTTAGTTAAATCTAAACAGGCTAGTTGACCAGCGTCATGTGTGTACAAGACCCAAAAAGTGACCAAAATTTATTGATAAATCTGAGACAGGGGGACATCAAGGCATTT
>JBBQXZ010000249.1:0-7087 GCA_038209145.1 Cytophagales bacterium
TACCATCAGTGATGTGGCCTTGGTGGGTGGGGGAGGCAACCCCCAACCTGGGGAAATATCTCTTTCCCACAACGGGGTATTGTTTCTGGATGAGCTTCCAGAATTCAAGCGTTCGGTATTGGAGGTGTTGAGGCAACCCTTGGAAGAAAGAAAAGTCACGATTTCAAGGGCGAAAATGTCGGTTGATTTTCCGGCAAACTTCATGTTGATAGCCAGTATGAACCCATGTCCCTGTGGATATTACAACCATCCGGAGAAAGAATGCGTCTGTGGGCCGGGAATCGTGCAAAAATACCTCAATAAAATAAGTGGTCCTCTTTTGGACCGGATTGATTTGCATGTGGAAGTAACCCCCGTAAGATTTGAAGAGCTGACTTCCAACCGGAAGTCAGAATCCAGCAAAGCAATTCGTGTCCGCGTTACAGCAGCCAGGGAAAGGCAGGTTTTGCGGTTCAGCGGATTTCCTGAAATATATTGTAATGCCATGATGCCCTCTCACTTGGTCAAAGAAATCTGCACAATAAATGAAGCTGGGAAATCTTTGCTGAAAACGGCCATGGAGCGGTTGGGATTATCCGCACGGGCATATGACCGGATATTGAAAGTTTCAAAGACCATTGCAGACCTGGCCGACTCAAATGAAATCAAGGTAGAGCATCTGGCAGAAGCCATTCAATATAGAAGTTTAGACAGAGAGGGGTGGGCAGGATAATAACGTGACATTTAGATTCTGAGATAGCCGACAGCTAACTTTTATTTGAATTAAAGATAATTTTTTGCAAAAGCATTAAATTTTAGCGTAATTCGGTAATCAATTCTTAAAGGCATTGAATTGCCATCAGCCTAAACGGATTTCTCTGTTATTCCACCTGTTACCTGTGATATTTCATGTTGAATTCAACAGGATTGACTTTAGGTCTGAAGTATCGGATTCCCTAAAAAATTATGTGGTCTAAAGATAAAAAAATACTTGAGGAAATGGAAATGGCCAGTGCTACTTCTGTCTTTGCGGCAGGACTGAATGTGAGTGGAGATATAGAGGCAGTAAGTGATATACGCATAGAAGGCGATATAAAAGGCAATGTAACTACAAAAAAAAAGCTGGTTGTAGGGACCTCCGGGTTTGTCAAAGGAAATATACTTGCGGGAGAAGTTTGTGTAATGGGCGAGGTAATTGGTGATTTCACCATTTTGGGCTTGGCTAAATTCACTTCCAATGCCAAAGTCAGGGGGAATATCGTATCCCAAAGTATTGAAATAGAAGAAGGCGCAGACATGGAAGTCACTTTGAGAAGAATAAAACCTGAGCAACAAATCGAACCTTTTATTTCCGGATTGAAAATGGTGAAATTTGACAAGGTACACAACAAAGACTTGATTTTGGAAAGCACCGCAAAAGATGTAAAAGGGTATTGAATGGATTAATTGAGTGCGGAATTCAAATCATCAAGTAGATCTTCAATGTTCTCGAGACCCACAGACATTCGGATAAGGTTTTCAGGACTTTTGGACTCCGGACCTTCCACACGTGCCCGTCTTTCTATCAAACTTTCCACGCCTCCCAGACTTGTTGCATTGCTGAAGTATTTTAAGTCGGACACAAACTTGTCAGCTCTATGGGCATCTCCCCGAATCAAAAAAGAGAGCATGCCTCCAAAACCGGACATTTGGGAAAGGGCTACTTGATGGCCCGCATCAGAATTCAGCCCCGGATAATATACTTTTTCTATTTCTTCGTTGTTTTCCAGGTAGGTTGCTATTGCCATTGCATTTTCGCAGTGTCCTCTTATCCGGTAAGGCAAAGTTTTGATACTACGGCAGAGTAAATAACAGTCGAATGCGGATGGTACTGCTCCCCCGATGGCCTGTATCTTTTTTATTTTTTCCCAAAAGGCATCCTTTTTTTTCGTCACGAGTATCCCTCCGAGGACATCGCTGTGACCTCCAATATATTTGGTGGTGCTGTGCATAACCAGGTCTGCGCCCAGTTCCAACGGGTTTTGAAGTAATGGCGTTGCAAAGGTATTGTCACAAATGAGTCGAATATTCCTTTCTTGGGCCATTATACCGACCTTTCTCAAATCTGTGATTTGAATCAGGGGGTTGGAAGGTGATTCCAGCCAGATCAGTGCCGTATCGTGCCGAATGGCCAGACGTAGCTCCTCGAGATCTGTCATGTCTACAAAACTTACGGCTAGCTTGTCGGCTACAATCTCTTTGAGCTGTTTTTGAAGGCCGTGATACATGTCAAGGGGGGCAATAAGGTGTGCACCCAGAGGAAGCGCCTGAAATATAGCCATTCCCGCCGCATTGCCCGAAGCAAATGCCGCCGCATCAGTTCCTTTTTCAAGAGCAGCCATGACCGATTCCAAGGTATTCCGGTTTGGATTGGCCATCCGGGAATATATCATTGACTCCTCGCCATGCAAAAAAGTAGTAGAGAGCGTAATCGGCTGAATAACCGGATGGTTCAGGTCTTTTACTTGATTGGAGAGGTGAATGGCGATCGTTTCTGGCTTCATGGTAGTATGTATAAATGGATTGCACCGGAGAGCTATCGGATTCTATCGACTGACCGTACCAAAAGTTCATCTTTCCGGATAAAACGGTTGGCCAGCATATTCATAACCAAAGCAAATACGATGGTATAAAATCCAATGACATAGGCACCAGTTACAGATGGGTTGAATGTCTCATTGGCGCGATAGCTTACGAACACCACCGCTCCCAGGGTAATTCCCATCACGAGGGAATTGATCATATTAAGGAGCATTTGCTTTCCGCGGTCTTTATATTGCAAGAGGCTATAAAGTGCCAGAAGTCCCGCCATCAGAGCAAGTATGCCTATGTAGTAATTGTTGCTTTGCTCAACAATTTGATCACTAACTATATTGGTTTTGATAAGTGACCATGCGGTTAATTTGAGTTGGTACACCTGCCCGGGATCTACTTGAAGCCAAATCGTAAAAAATGGGACACAAATCATGGCAATGGAAACCAGTAATAGGAAAATGGACTGAATGCGCTGGATCATTTTTTTATCTTTGGACAAAGTAAGTGCCTTATTTGATTTTTCGCAAGGATTACCGCAAAAGCAACTTTAATTTTGACCGATTGGTTATCTTTGCCTATAGGATGACAGACAAAAAAAGATATTTTCTGGAACTGGGGTACAAAGGGACAGGATATCATGGTTGGCAGATGCAGAAAAATGCATTATCGGTACAGGAAGTGGTGCAAGATGCGCTGTCGGTTTTGCTCAAAAAACATACCTCCATCTTGGGAAGCGGCAGAACCGACACAGGAGTACACGCCAGTCAACTGTTTGTTCATTTTGATTCGGATGATATAATGGAAAGGGACACATTCCTAAAGAAGCTGAATAGTGTCCTGCCGAAAGACATATCGGCTTACGAACTACGGGAGGTACACCCCGGCGCACATGCAAGGTTTGGTGCGCGATGGAGAAGCTACGAGTACCGGATCAGTCTCCAAAAGAATCCTTTTGAACAAGATTTATCCTGGTTTTGCTATTATACACTGGACACGGGACGAATGAATGAGGCGGCCCACCTGCTCCTACACTACACCGATTTCGAATGCTTTAGTAGGGTGAAGACAGAGGTAAATCACTTTGAATGTAAAATAAAAGAAGCCTATTGGGAACAAATTGGCCAGCATTTGATTTTTCATATTACGGCCAACCGATTTCTGCGGGGAATGGTACGCGCAATTGTCGGTACGCTCGTCTTGGTTGGCCGGGAAAAGTTGGATTTGGAAGAATTTAGAGCCATTATTCAAAGTAAAACACGGATGAGAGCAGGATCTTCCGCACCGGCCCAAGGACTGTTTCTTACAAAGGTGGTCTACCCGGAAAGCATTTTTATTTAAATCACAACTATTTTGAGTTTAGAAAAGGAAAATGTAAGTAGTGGAGATATTCTGGACATGCAAGTCCTAAGGAAGCTCTATGAATTTGTCGGTCCATACAAATCCCATTTTTATGTGTTGATCGCATTGACTTTGGGTTTGGCTATTTTAGCCCCTACCCGACCGCTTTTCATACAAATGGCCATAGATGATTATGTGGTCGTCGGAGATAAGCAGGGATTACTTCAGATAATGTACCTTTTGATAGGTCTATTGATCGTGCATGCCATTGTACAGTTTGCGCACACCTATTTGTCGGGATGGATCGGGCAGGTAATCATTCGTGACATACGTATCCAACTATATAAGCACCTGTTGAAGATGCGGTTAAAGTTTTTTGACAACACACCTATCGGAAGGCTGGTGACAAGAAATATATCTGATGTAGAGACGCTTTCTGACGTGTTTAGTCAGGGACTGGCGGCTATAATCGGGGATTTGTTGCAGTTGGTAGCCATTTTGATTGTCATGTTTCTTGTGGACTGGAAGCTTACGCTGGTAAGTCTGTGCACCTTGCCTCTACTGATCATTTCCACCTATGTGTTTAAGGAGAAAGTAAAGGCCTCGTTCAATGAAGTTAGGAATGCGGTTTCCAACCTCAATTCATTTTTGCAAGAACACATTACAGGCATGAATATCATCCAGATATTTAACAGGGAAGATAGGGAATTTGAAAAATTCAAGGTCATCAACCGGGAGCATCGGAAAGCACATCTCAAATCTGTCCTCTATTATTCGGTTTATTATCCTGTAGCAGAAATCATCCAAGCCATTGGTATTGGACTGGTAGTATGGTATGGTGCTACCGGGATTTTTGACCTGGAGCTTAAAGTCGGGGTATTGATTTCTTTCATCATGTACCTACAGCTGTTTTTTAGGCCTATCAGAATGATCGCAGACCGGTTCAATACGTTGCAAATGGGTGTAGTGAGTTCTTCCCGAATATTCAAATTATTGGAAAACAAGGATCAGATACCAGACGAAGGCACGGAGCGTCCCGATAAAATCCAGGGGAACATTCGGTTTGAAAATGTTTGGTTCGCTTATAATGGGGACGAGTGGGTGTTGAAAAACCTGAACTTTGAGGTTGACCACGGGCAGACTATTGCGATTGTGGGGGCAACGGGAGCAGGCAAATCCTCTGTAATCAACCTGATGAGTCGTTTTTACGAAATAAATCGCGGGAAAATTTTATTGGATGGGGCCGATGTACGGACCTATGAGTTGGGAACGCTGCGAAAACACATCGGCGTGGTGTTACAGGATGTTTTCCTTTTTTCAGATACCATATTTTACAACATTACCTTGGGGAATCCAGAAATCACCAGAGAGCAAGTGATGTACGCTGCCGAATTAGTGGGAGCCAAGCGGTTTATAGAGCGCCTTCCGGGAGGGTTGGATTACGATGTGAAAGAGCGTGGTGCGACGCTTTCGGTCGGACAGCGGCAGCTCATTTCTTTTGTCAGAGCCATGGTTTACAATCCAGAGATTATAATTCTTGATGAAGCAACCTCATCTGTAGATACTGAAACGGAGGAATTGATTCAGGATGCCATAGATAAAATGATGCGGGGCCGTACTTCTATTGTCATCGCACACAGACTCTCCACGATCCAGAAGGCCGATCAAATCATCGTGCTGGATCAGGGAGAAATAAAGGAAATTGGATCCCACGACGAATTGATCCAGCGGGAGGATGGCTACTATGCCCAGCTGCACCAGATGCAGCTAAAATCTCTCGCAATCGGATGAGTTTTCGCAATAAGCAGAAGCCAATCACGTTTACAAAAAACTAAACCAATTTACCATACATTAAGCATCCACATGAAAAAAATCGTCTTGTTTTTACTATTTATCATGCCTTTTTTTGGAATTGCGCAGGAACATCAAATAGGCCTGCGACTTGGAGAGCCATTTTCCATTACCTACAAGACTTATCTGGACGAACATTTTTCGGTGGAAGGACTGATTGGACGCGGAGGCCCTAACAATACGTCCTATTATAGGCGATCCTTTGAAAATAACCGACCCTTATCTTCGGCGGTGTATAGTGGTCATGCTGTTTCTAATGTATTTAACTTACACGCCCGAATCGCCTATAATGAAGATATTTCTTCAGAATTTGATATTAGTGAAGGGACTCTTTTAGCCTATTTGGGTGTAGGCGCTCAGATACGGAGTGCCAACGTTGATTATGCCTATTTTACGCCAAGTGCCAGCGCCCTGCCTGTAATGCGGACCGAATCCCGAACCAATGTTGACTTTGGTCCGGAAGGGTACATCGGTACGGAATATATCTTTCAGGATTTGCCCCTTAGTATATTTGCGGAAGTCGGATTATTTTTGGAGTTGGTAGATCGTCCAGGCCATATCAAGTTGCAGGGAGGCCTTGGAGCAAGGTATTTGTTTTGATGAAAAAATCGGTAAAAATAGGTATGGGAATAGCTCTGATAACCATACTGATAGGAGTAGGATATGCGCAGTTGGGGGGATTTCGTCCCATCGATGTGGCCCTGGTAGCATGTACCGATTTAGAACTTGTCGGCGTGGAATTTAAGGGTACACCCCAAGATGAAATGTTGACCAAGAGTTTTCGGAAAGTGGAAGACACCAAAATGGAAAATCCCGGTGCTTTCCTTCACACCATATATTATGAGGAACCGGCTGGAAAACGGGATACAATGCACCTATTTATTGGGATTCAAAAAGCTTCTTTGCGGAAACCAAATCCGGAAATGACCGAAAAGCAGATACCCTGCAGGCGGGCTGTGTTGGCTAAAATTGCTGCCCATCGGTTTGTCATGCCAAGCCCGGTTCGAATTAAAGAAAAGGTCAAAGAATTCGCCTCTTCGGAAGGGGTCATTCTGCAAGAAATATACGTAGATAAGTTACTTGACGACAGTCATGTGGAGGTTTGGGCTCCAGTAATTGATCGTTAGCTGGAAATTCCAAGTAAATCTGGTACGATTCTGGTTAAGAAAAAATGAAACCAAATGCTATGACGATGACAAATTTTAAAATAATGCGTGTTTATAAATGGAGCGTTCTTTCCATAGCCCTATTGACAGCGATGAGTTGCGAAGGTCCAGTAGGGCCTCCCGGCCTTCCCGGCAATGACGGGTTGGATGGTATCGTTATTTTGGGAGAAGTATTCGAA
>JBBQXZ010000250.1:0-7072 GCA_038209145.1 Cytophagales bacterium
TGGGCAAGCACGAGTCCATTTACAGAAAAAAGAATTCCCGCAAACAATGCTAAAATTTTGTTCATATGTAATTTGGTTTAATTATTTTAATTCAAGCGAGTTAAGGTCTTCCACACTTTCAATGATTTCCTCTTCATAGGAAAGTGTCCAACCCATGCTTTGGGTGAGGATGTAGATTTTGGCGAGTTCACTAAGCAGCCTCTCCTTCGCATTTGTCTTCAAGTTGGATTCAAGGATTTTCTTCTCCATGAGTTGGTTCACCGAGCTCTTTATTTTATTGTAATCCTGGGCTTCAAATTTATTAAAATAATCTTGGGTGACGTCATAATATTCTATGTCTGGGTAGATATTTATCTCAGGAGGGGGGATTTGCACAATGCGTACTGTCTTGGTAGCCTCATCAATTTCAGTTTGAATGAGTCGCAGATCATATCCGACTGTGACTTTTGCATTTACGATTACCAAAGCCTTCTTGTTGGCTGAAAAAATGTCAAAATAATTTTTGCGGGTATTCTTATAACTCAAGACCTGGGAAAAATTCCCTTCCGTGACAATCAATTTCCCTACTTGGGTGATCTGTTGCTGGATTAATGCCGTATTGTATTTAAGCTCTTGCGTTTCCTGGTTTTTGTTTGCAACATAATAAAAAGCTAAGACAATCACCAAGGTTAAAATGACACCGGCTATGAATCGATACATGGGCAAAAGGTTAAAAACCCCCGATATTAGTTATTATACCGGGGGTAGGATAAGAATCTGTTCAATATACCTTATACATTTTGGTAGCCGAATTGATATAGTCCAGTGGGCTGAATGTTTTGTCGAAGGAATTTTGAAGGCTGAGCAGTTTGGTTTCCAGCTCTACAATTTTGGTGCCCATGTACTGGCTGTTTTTATACTTCAGGATTAAATCACTGTATTTACCGATGTTTTCGCTGATTCGGAAAGTAATCGTCCCAAACCTGATTTTGAGGGATTGGATTTCACTCATCTCGTAATAAAATGTATTTTTCCAGTTTTTGGGGTTCTGGTTTTTTTCTTGAGTCACTTTCTGGGTAATTGTTTCTGTCAACTCATTCAGGTATTGGTACCGTCTGTTGGCATCATTCTCCAAGGTGAACTTTCTATCGAATTCCGGGCGCTTGATTCCCAAAATGCCCAGATTTTTTTCCAAATTGGATTCATATAATTTTTTCAGTTCCTCCAGTTCTACGTTGATAGCCTCCCATTCGGTTTCCACCAAATCTTTGTCATTGGTGAATTGCCCGATTTCTGTCACAAGCTCAAACATTTTCTGGCTTCTGTCCCGTAAATCCTGGGTTTTTTTGTTCGATCCCAAGTTGTCCACATAGTTTGACATACCCATAAATAGGGTCTGACTGAAGGTGCCAAATATCGGTGTTCCCGCCGAAAGGCTGCCTGTAAGGTTCATCAAATTGGAAACTACTCCCAAGGTGGCGTTGCTTTCTTTATTTTCTTTCACATACGATTGAAACCCTTTGTACCAGTCATTGAATCCGGGATATTGTGTCGGATTGCCAATATTGTTGAGGGTAGTAAAAAACTCCCTTGCCGTATTAAAAAGTATCAGTGGTTTTAATTCCCGTTCCATGGAAACGAGGTTGATGATGGCAGACTGATAGTTGCCTTTGTAGATGTTGAGCTCGGACTCCTTTTCAGCCTGTTGAGAATCTTCAATTAGCTTCACCCGTTCCACCAGCTTTTCCACCAGTTGTCTTTCATTGGTCGTCTGCTCCATGGATTGATCAAGCATCTGTATCCGAAGGTCAAGATCAGAAAGCTTGGTACCTAAATTACTGTTTAGGGAATCCGTTTTTAACTCTATACTTTTTAACAGGCTTTGCTTCAACGAATTTTCAATTGAAACAGCCAGGGAATCCTGCTGTTGGCCAAATATCCGTACAGGAACTAAAAGGATTCCCGCCAATAAAAGAAGAACTATGATTTTTCGATACATCGGATCATTATTTTTTAACATAACATGCCAAATTTATGCCACTTTTACCCACACTTCCAAGAACTAATGTATTGAACGGCGCATTGTTCCGGTTGTATATAAAAAAAACGGTGTTTAAATTTTTATACATTCGAATGTTTAATATCTTAGTAGCTAGAGTCAGTAGTTCAAATCACCCAAAACAATATAACTCAAAATTAAATCAATATGCAAGAATTTCCATGGTTTAAATTCTATCCTAGTTCTGTGCCTAGGGAAATTGATGTACAGGCCTTTGACAGTGTGGTCGACCTCTTTGAAGAAAGTATTCAAAAATATGGGGACGCTGTGGCCTACGAATGCATGGGTAAAACCATGTCATTCAATGAATTGGATCACCTTTCCAAAAACTTTGCCGCGTTTTTGCAGCATGATCTTATGCTTAAAAAAGGAGACAGGATTGCCATTCAAATGCCAAATTTGCTGCAATATCCCATCGCCATGTTCGGTGCTCTCCGGGCAGGCTTGGTGGTAGTCAACACCAATCCCCTGTACACTTCAAGGGAGATGAAGCACCAGTTTACCGATTCCGGGATTTCAGCTGTGGTTATTTTGGCGAATTTCGCCAGCAACCTCCAGAAAATCCGACAGGAAATACCAGCCAAACACATCATAGTTACCCAGATCGGTGACTTGTTGGGTGGACTGAAAGGGGGGATTGTCAACTTTGTGGTCAAATATGTCAAAAAGATGGTGCCATCCTATGATTTGCCCGGCATTTATACATTTAAGGGGGCACTGGCATCGGGTGCAAGCAAAAAATTCACCCGGGAAAAAATAGTGCAGAAAGACCTGGCCTACCTCCAATATACGGGAGGAACTACTGGTGTGTCCAAAGGAGCAGAGCTCACCCACGGTAATATTGTCGCCAATATGCAACAGATTTCCGCTTGGATGAAACCAAAATTAAAGGAGAAGGAAGAAACGGTCATAACAGCGCTGCCATTGTACCACATATTCGCCTTGACAGTCAATTGCCTCGCCATGCTTAAAATTGGTGCTCACAATGTGTTGATCACCAATCCCCGGGATATGCCGGCTTTCTGCAAGGAATTGGGCAAACATAAGTTCAGTGTCTTTACCGGCGTGAATACTTTGTTCAACGGGCTGATGAATCAAGAAGCCTTCCGATCACTGGACTTTAGTTCCCTAAAAATAGCCGTAGGAGGCGGGATGGCGGTTCAGCGTTCCGTGGCTGAACGCTGGCAAAAGGTGACCGGAACCCCTTTGGCAGAAGGATACGGACTTACAGAGACCTCTCCAGTTGCTACCTGCAACCCCATAGACGGGACCGAAAGACTGGGCACTATTGGGATGCCCTTGCCCAATACAGATGTGAAAATCATCGATGATGAAGGTAACGACGTTGCTTTGGGTGAAAAAGGAGAACTCTGTATCAAAGGACCCCAAGTCATGCGTGGATATTGGCAACGTCCTAAGGAAACGGCAGAAGTTTTTCTTGGCGATTGGCTGAAGACAGGGGATATTGCCACAATGAATGGGGATGGGTTCCTAAAAATCGTGGACCGCAAAAAGGAAATGATTTTGGTTTCGGGGTTCAATGTATATCCCAATGAAGTGGAGGAAGCCATTTCCAGCCATGAAAAAGTCAATGAGGTGGGGGTAATCGGTTTATTGGATGACAAATTTACCGAAAAGGTAGTTGCTTATGTGGTGGCAAATGACAAGTCCATTACAGCCGAAGAAATCATTGCTTATTCCCGGGAAAACCTTACCAATTATAAGGTTCCCAAGGAAGTTTATTTTGTGGATGAATTGCCCAAATCAAATGTTGGGAAAATTCTGAGAAGGATTATCAAGGAAAATCACGAAAAAAAGATGGGATTATAGGAGTTGTTGCCATTACCCGGATAAAAAAACAGGTTGAAAAACTGGGGTTACACTTTTTCAACCTGTTTTTGAATCCAAGTAAATATCCTTGATCATTTAAGCTATCAATCAAATTATCATTAGTTTATTTCAGCTGACTCATCTTTATTTTCAAGCTGTTTAATAATTTTGGCAGGATTTCCACCGACCAATACATCTGCAGGCACATTTTTGGTAACTACTGCACCGGCTGCAATGATACTTCTGTCACCTATACTTATACCCGGACACAAAATTGCTCCCCCTCCAACCCAGACATCTGATCCTATCGTAATCGGTGACCCGTACTCCAAAAGACTCCCCCGTACCTTCCAGTTGATGGGATGGGTGGCGGTGTAAATTTGAACTTTGGGACCAAAGAGGCACCTGTCTCCGATGGCAACCTGGCTTACATCCAAAATGACACAGTCAAAATTAAAATAAACCTGCCTACCTGCTTTGATATTGTATCCATAGTCACAGTAAAACGGAGGCTCGATCCAGAATTCCTTGCCAATATCTCCCAACAACTCTTTGAAGATCTGATTCCTCAGCCGCACATCTTCAGGGTCACTCTCGTTTAGTTGTTTGAGTAGTTTTCTTGCGAATAGTCTTTCATCGCTCAACACTTCATCAGATGCCAGATAAAGTTGTCCACTTAGCATTTTTTCCTTTTCAGTTGACATATGGTCAATGGATTATTACGTTTTTAAGCTGTTGAAGGTGCCTTTTTTCATGGGCTAGAATGATCGAAATAGCCTGATCCAGTTGATATACTACTATGGTGATTGCTGGGGAAGTTATCACCAGATTTTTTTCCAGATAGGGGTCCAATTGCTCAATATACTTTGAAAGTTGGTCTTGCTGCCCTAGAAATTCGGTTCCTACGTAAGGATCTATCAGGCTGTATCTGGGTTCCCAGATGGGGAAGGTTTTTTGCTTTTTGGGGTTCACCATTGATTTTAAAATAAATTCCCCTGTTTTTTTTCCTACAAAAGGAATGTAACCCAAGAGTGGTTTTCGGTGTTTTCCCTGAACAATGGATTCAAAAATCCGGAAATAGCTGGCGTTAACTTTGAGGAGGTGATCTATGATTTCTCCCGGGTTCCAAGTTTCCGCGGTTAGTTTCATGTTAAATGCAGGCGTTGGGATGTCTTTCAGCACCTGCTCAAATGCCCAACTGATCTTTGTGATTTCCATTTGCCAGTTGTCTGCTATTTCTTTCATCTGCATTTAAATTTAAATCCAGGACCATTGGTCACATGGGCCGAAGGTGTTACATTTATGATTCTGGAAAGTTACAAATTATGATCCGGATTTTGTAACCAAAACCTAGGCCAATCCATGTATGCCATTGTAGATATTGAAACCACGGGGGGATTTACCCCCGAAAACCGCATCATCGAGATTGCGGTTGTGATCCATGATGGATTTGCCATTACCTCCCAATACCAAACCCTAGTCAACCCGCAGCGTCCCATACCAGGTTTTATAACTGGACTTACGGGCATTGATGGCGCTATGTTGGAAGATGCACCTGTTTTTGAAGAGATGGCGGACGAACTTTTTGATTTTTTGGAGGGGAAAATATTTGTGGCCCACAATGTCAACTTTGATGTGAATTTTGTCAAAGATGCGTTTGCACGTGTGGGCATGACATACAATCCCATGTTGTTATGTACCGTAAGACTCAGCCGCAAAATCTTCCCAGGGTACAGATCCTATTCCCTGGGTACCCTGTGTGGGCAGCGAAACATTGCCATAGCAGAGAGGCATAGGGCTATGGGGGATGCTTATGCCACTGCCATTCTTTTTGATCAGCTTATTCAGGCAGATGTTCAGGGCGTTATTTCCGCCTCTTTAAAAAACAGGAAAAAGGAAGTCGCCCTCCCTCCCCATATTAGCCAGGAGAAATGTGCCCAATTGCCCGAGGCACCCGGCGTATATTATTTCCACGACCAGCATGGCAAGGTGATCTATGTAGGAAAGGCAATCAATATCAAAAGCCGCTTTAAAAGCCATTTTTCCGGAAAGACCAAAATAGCCATGAAAACTGAAATTCACGATGTAAGTTACGAACTGACAGGAAATGAGTTTTTGGCCTTACTTCTGGAAACCCTGGAAATAAAGAAACATTGGCCGAAATACAACAGGTCGCTGAAAGTAAAAGCAACTTCTTGGGGGCTTTTTTCTTATGAAGATCAGCAAAACTATCCCAGATTTACAATTTCCAAAATCAATAGCCACCAAAAACCCATCCTTACCTTTACAACCCATTCCGAAGCCTGGTACTATTTGTTGGATTTGGTAAAAAGCCATCACCTCTGCCCCAAACTGTGTGGTATCCAGAAATCACCCGGGGCCTGCTTTGACTTCAAAACCGGGAGTTGTCTCGGAGCATGCTGCGGAGAAGAGTCTGTGGAAAGCTATATTGTCCGCGTAGAAAAAATCGTGGATAAGATAAGGTTGAATGGCTCCACTATTTTGATCAAAGAAAAGGGTAGGGACGTGGAAGAAGAGGCCGCACTGCTTTTTGAAAACGGGCTATTGGCGGCCTTTGGATTTATAGACCGATCTTCAAACCTTCAACGCACGGAAGATATCATCCCCCTGTTGAAGTCGGTCAAACCTGTCTTGGAGACTACTTACCTGCTGCGGTCTTACATGGAAAAGGGCAAAAAGGAAAACATTTATTATCTTTCGGGATTAGACGGGATGATTTCAGTAGAATAGTTACCCCTATCTACCCTCCCAAATTCAATAAATCAACTAATAAGCGACTATGAAAATCAACGACCACAATGCGTTATCCCCCTATCAGGCATCCGCTGAGCGGTACGACACCATGCAGTATAGGCGCTGTGGACAAAGCGGCATTGACCTTCCCCTGATTTCTCTGGGTCTTTGGCATAATTTCGGTCATCCGGATGACTTTAAAAACCAGCGCATTTTGCTTCGTTCAGCGTTTGACTTGGGGATAACCCATTTTGATTTGGCAAATAATTACGGGCCACCATTTGGAGCTGCGGAGGAAAACTTTGGAAGGATTCTTCAAAAGGATTTTTTGCCCTACCGGGATGAGCTCATCATTTCCACCAAAGCTGGCTGGGACATGTGGCCCGGGCCTTACGGCAATTTCGGATCCAAAAAATACCTGGTGGCGAGTTTGGATCAAAGCTTAAAACG
>JBBQXZ010000251.1:0-7064 GCA_038209145.1 Cytophagales bacterium
GAAAATTTCGAAAAGCTTAAAATTCAATCTGGATTTACCAATTATGGTTGGATTTTTGCTTCAAAATGAGTGAATTAGAAGTGAGTTTTTAATATTTCTTGCCGCATTTTGCAAACTATAGGAAATCAACAATTATAATTATGGAAAAGATTAAAGTAGGTATTAACGGATTCGGGAGAATCGGAAGGCTGGTTTTTCGTGCCGCCCAGGAAAGAGATGATGTTCAGATAGTAGGCATCAACGATTTGATTGATGTGGACTACATGGCCTACATGTTAAAATATGATTCGACTCACGGCCAATTTAAAGGTGATGTCGAAGTAAAAGACGGCAAACTGGTTGTAAACGGTAATTCCATCCGGGTGACCTCCGAAAAAAATCCCGCAAACTTGAATTGGTCTGAAGTAGGTGCCGAATATATCGTAGAATCTACCGGTTTATTTTTGACCAAAGAAAGCGCACAGGGCCATATTGATGCAGGCGCCAAAAAAGTGATCATGTCCGCTCCTTCCAAGGACGATACGCCTATGTTTGTAATGGGAGTGAACGAAGACAAGTATACCTCAGACATGACCTTTGTGTCAAACGCTTCTTGTACCACCAACTGTTTGGCTCCTTTAGCCAAGGTATTGCATGACAACTGGGGCATTGAAGAGGGGCTGATGACAACGGTACACGCCACCACTGCTACGCAAAAAACGGTGGATGGGCCATCTGCCAAGGACTGGAGAGGCGGACGGGGCGCAAGTCAGAACATCATCCCTTCATCTACGGGTGCTGCCAAAGCTGTGGGAAAAGTTATTCCTGAATTGAACGGAAAACTTACCGGTATGGCGTTTCGTGTTCCTACGCCAAACGTTTCCGTGGTAGATCTTACCGTGAGGCTTTCCAAGCCAGCATCCTATAAGGAAATTTGCGCTAAAATGAAGGAAGCTTCTGAGGGTTCGCTGAAAGGCATTATGGGCTATACCGAAGACGATGTAGTTTCAACTGATTTTATCGGAGATCCAAGGACTTCCATTTTTGATGCGGGAGCAGGCATCCAATTGAGTGATACTTTTGTTAAAGTAATATCCTGGTACGACAACGAATGGGGTTATTCCAACAAGGTGCTAGATCTATTGGAATACATTGCGAAAAAGTAAGTAATTCATAATCACAAAAAAGGCCAAACAACTGTTTGGCCTTTTTTAATGTATGCGATGAATCAACGATTTGATCTCGCGACCTCAAATGGATTATGATTTTTTTATTTTGGCAATCATCTGCTCAATGTGGGCCTTGCCGTCAAACATGTCTTGATAGACTCCTTGGACAATATGATCTTTGTCCAGTAAGTAAGTAATACGCTTGGGTATCCGAATCAGTGGTACAAGGGCATCATAGGCTTGGCAGGTCTTCCCGCTACTGTCACTCAGCAATTCAAAGGGGAGACTATATTGCTTTTTGAATCTCATGTGCGTAGCCATATCGTCCTTGCTTATTCCAATAATGGAAATATCAAGCTCCCTGAATTCCTCAAACTGATCCCTAAACTCACAAGCTTCAGCCGTACAGCCACCTGTAAAATCCTTTGGGTAAAAGTAGATGATGCAGGGTTTGCCAGCAAAACCTTTGGAAAGACGGAACATTTTTCCATCTGTAGATGGAAGCGTAAAGTCGGGAGCCTTTTGACCGATTTTTATAGCCATTTTAGAATATGTTCAGTGATTGATGTCAAACTAACCAAACGGTTTGAAATATGTTTGGCAAAATAAAATTATGCCAATGGGGAACCAATTGGCGATCGTACCTATTATTATATTTTAATTTCCAATATACACTTTCTAAACTAACGGATCCTGTTTTGAGTTCAAAGAGCGTTCAGCATATGTTGTTGGCTGGAATTTTTTTCGCCTTCATGAATGTGACGGTAAAATTTCTGCCGCATATTCCGGCCATAGAAATCATTTTATTCCGCTCCATCTTCAGTTTTATATTTACGTACCTGGTATTAAAAAACAAAAACATACCTATTTTCGGTACAAACAAGAAACTCCTAATTCTCCGTGGCGTTGTCGGTTCGGTGGGGTTGATTACGTTCTTTTATACCCTACAAAAGATTCCACTGGCAAGTGCGGTTACCATCCAATATATGGGTCCGGTATTTACAAGTATTCTTGGTATTTTCATTGTCAAGGAGCGTGTAAAGCCAATTCAGTTTCTCTATTTTGCGATAGCCTTTTCGGGAGTTTTGGTGATTGAAGGATTTGATCCAAGGATAGATCCTGTTTATTTATTGATAGGAATTGTTTCTGCACTCTTTTCCGGTTTGGCATACAATGTCATCCGAAAGCTTAAAAACACCGAGCATCCCTTGGTCATTGTCTTTTACTTTCCCCTGGTCACTACACCTTTTGCGGCCCTTATATCCTATTATGGCTGGGTAACCCCGGTAGGTTGGGATTGGTTGCTTTTGTTGGGCATAGGGATATTCACCCAGTTTGCCCAATATTTTATGACCATGGCCTACCAAAACGCCAATCTGTCTAAAGTCGCAAACCTTACCTACGTGGGCATTATCTATGCGTTGGGATTTGGCTATTTTCTTTTTGATGAAACGTACAACTTGTGGACTTATGGCGGGATGTTGCTGGTATTGAGTGGTGTTATCCTAAACATGCGCTTTTCAGGCAAATAATGCTTTGATAAATTGAAACCGTATTTCTGCTTTTGCAATTAATTCTTTTAAATTTGAAAGATGCTAGTGGATTAAGTTGTTTGCCCTTATGAAAATAACCAAAGATTTATACCAGGGTTCCCTAACCCTGCTCACAGATTTTTACCAATTTACCATGGCCTATGGGTATTGGAAATCAGGTAAAGCGGAACAGGAAGTTGTCTTTTCCCTTTTCTTCCGAAAAAACCCATTTCAAAGCGGGTTTACAATTGCCGCAGGTTTGGACTATGTGATCGATTATTGTAGAAATTTTTCTTTTGACGAAAAAGATCTGGATTATTTGTCTCACATGAAAAATTCCAATGGAGATCCGACCTTTGAGGCTGGATTTATTGAATACCTCAGGAAGCTGACATTCAGCTGTGACATTGATGCGGTGGAAGAGGGGGAGGTGGTATTTCCCAATATGCCCCTCGTGCGGGTCAAAGGTCCGCTGATTCAGTGTCAGCTTTTGGAGACGGCACTGCTGAATATCATCAATTTTCAGACTCTTATAGCGACTAAATCCGCACGGATTGTATTGGCGGCAAAAGGAGACTCCGTCCTGGAATTCGGCCTTCGGCGTGCCCAGGGCATTGATGGGGCCTTGGCAGCAAGTCGGGCTTCCTACATCGGCGGATGTACCTCCACCTCCAATGTGATGGCTGGAAAGTTGTTTGGAATCCCGGTATCTGGCACCCATGCGCATAGTTGGATTATGTCATTTGACAGTGAATTGGAAGCTTTTGAGGCCTATGCAGAAGCTTTCCCAGATACTACGGTATTATTGGTGGATACCTATGATACGATTGCGGGGGTAAAAAATGCGATTAAGGTAGCCCAAAAGCTGCGATCCGCTGGTAAAGAATTGCTCGGAATACGCATAGATTCCGGTGACTTGGCCTATTACAGCAACAAGGCACGGGAAATGTTGGACGAGGCGGGTTTTCCGGATGTGAAAATCGTTGCCAGCAATGATTTGGACGAGCACATCATTACCTCTTTAAAACTGCAGGAAGCCTCTATCGATATCTGGGGGGTAGGTACCAAGTTGGTGACAGCCTACGATCAGCCCGCATTGGGTGCCGTGTATAAAATGTCCGCCATGATGGATTCTTCCGGCAACTGGAAACCCAAGATCAAGCTATCCCAGCAGTCCATCAAGATCAATGTACCTGGATTCCACAATGTGAAACGTTTCTTTGTCCAGGGAAAGGCAATTGGTGACATGATTTACTTGGAGGGATTGCCTCAAAAAGACCAAGTGATTATTATAGATCCCCTTGATTCCACCAGAAGAAAACGCATCGATACGGTACAAGCTGAAGAGCAGGTTTTGCTGGTTCCTATTTTCCGGGGGGGAAAGAAAGTTTATTCACGTCCGGGTCTAGAGGCAATCCGCCAACGTACCTTGGAGCGGTTGCGGCAGTTTGACAAAACCCATAAGCGGTTGACCAATCCACATATTTACCCGGTGGGACTGGAAGAGTCACTATATAAGTTGCGGACTGACCTCGTGTTGAAAAGTAAACCTATCGACTACCAAGACCGATAACTTAATCTTAACCTCTGATGAAAGCATTACTGATTATCGATGTTCAAAATGATTTTTTGCCAGGAGGAGCACTGGCCGTTCCGGAAGGAGATCAGGTAATTCCGGTGATAAACCGACTTCAGGATTCCTTTGAGTTTATTGTTGCTACCCAAGACTGGCACCCGGCCGATCACGGTAGTTTTGCTGCCAACCATAAAAATAAAAAACCTGGGGAATTTGTCAACTTGTCAGGTGTACAGCAAATACTTTGGCCCATCCATTGTGTGCAAGATACGCCAGGAGCTGAGTTTCATCCACAATTAGAGCAAAAAAACTGGAAAGCTGTATTCCAAAAAGGGACAAATCCGCATGTCGATTCCTACAGTGGTTTTTTTGACAACAACCGGATGCAGCATACGGGTTTAAGTGCCTATTTGAGAGAACATGGTATACGTACGGTTTTTGTGACAGGCTTGGCGACGGATTACTGTGTGAAATACTCAGTGTTGGATGCACTGAATGAAGGATTTGAAACATATTTGATTGAAGATGCCACGAAGGGTGTCAACTTATCCCCACAAGACAGCGAACGGGCCATCACCGAAATGTCAAAGGCTGGGTCCGAAGTAATCAAATCGAGTTCAATTATATAACCAGAAAATTCTTGGACCCGAAGCCATCATGCTGGGAATACCCAGTGGATGATCATCGTTGTCTTTATTTACTTTCTCCAATTGCATGATTTCCATGCTGCCACAAAGAAAGGATAGAAATCCTTCCTCATTGATTAAAAATGTATGGGCTGATTTTAAGAGTGTGAGAAAGATATCCTCACCGTCCCCGTCACACCAGACTTTGGTCATTCCCAAAAATCCCATCACGTCGATTTCATTTCCTTCTAGTTGGGTGAAAATGCTGAAGTTGTTGCAGCCGGTAAATCCAAAAACCTGCATATTGAGTATGTCAAAGTAAAGCCTGGGTTTTTTGCCTGGAAAAAGTTCCTCAAAAGGTTTAAACTTATCATAAATGGAGTGAACTTCCCATAAACCCTCCAAGTCGGCAGAAGTTGTAATTCTGGCATGTGAAGATGAGGATATTTCATTGTTGTCACCTTCCACGATTTGCCCAAAACATACGCCTGAGGCAAATAGAATCAAAACCAGCGGGATATTGAATTGCTGTCTCATGGTTACTGGGTTTCTTGAGTGTGAAATATAACAATAAATTACATTATTCCAGTCCTATAGCAAAAAATTTGCCAATTTTAAGAACAAATAGTATTTTACCTAACTTTATAGTAGGTAGTGCGATAGCTTTTAGTTTCCCTTATCGTGATTTAGTGATCGGGTGATATGGTGATTGGGTGATATAGCGATTTGGAGATCGGGTGATATAGTGATTTGGTGGCAGTGCAATAGCTTTTAGCTCCCCTTATCGCGTATTAAGACACGTAGGTCAAAAAGCATTTGCGCTGGATTAACTGTAAAAATTAAAAAATAGGTAATCAGTTTAGACTCGAACCTATTGACCCTTTCCTCCTTAAATAAACTTATGTGCCTTATATGGTTTAAAAATAATTTGATTGAATTGCCACGGATTCACGGATGAGCGAGTACCTTTTATATTTTTTGTTTTTACCTTGTCTTCGGTGATTCTTTGGCAAAGGAATATCCACGTATGCCGGAATATATCTTTTCACCCTTATGTGTACTTACTAACCTGAGTTCGATTGTTTTTTACACCTTAGTTTGCAACCACAACACCCTATCAACAAGTTGACTAAATTCCACCCACGAACCAATCTTTCGTAAAACAACCGTCCTCAGAAACTCCAGCGGAGTGGCGGATTTGATAGCGTTGGGTTTCAACCCAGGGTAAAAATAGCGCAAATCTCCCAGTTTGACCGCATGCCCCCCAATACGGCCAACCCATTCCCGCCAAAACCCCAAAACGGTTGATCTGACATCCTAGATTTGAAACCAAAATCGATATCAGAAATAATTCAACCAGATGATTGTATTGCTAGTTTGACTAATAATCGAACTCAGGTTACCAGCCTTATGTGATTAAAAAATAACACAGTATTTAAGTAAAAAAAAGCGGCAACAAACTTGGTTTACTGCCGCTTTTTATAAAAAATTATCCATTTTCCATCTAGGGAATGGAGAGGTAACTTGAATAAATCCAATCCTCTTACTATTCCTCTAGGGAACCGTGTAATTTGCCCAGTTCCTGATCGATGGTCCAAAGGCCTATTCCTTCCTCTCCAATAATATCGAAAAGCTCTAATGCCCTCCGGGCTACGGTTTCTTCCTCCCGCTGCTCAGTGACATACCACTGCATAAAGCTAAAAGTGGCAAAGTCTTTTACATTAAAGCAGTGATCTACGATCAGATTAATCGATTTGGTAACCTCGATTTCATGCTCCAAAATCAATTCGAACACCTCTCTCAAGGAATTGAATTTATTTCGAATACCGGTAATTTCCGGCTGTATGGCATGACCACCCGCATCGTTGACGTATTTAAAAAGCTTAAGCATATGCTGCCTTTCTTCGTCGGCATGATCGTACAGGAATCTAGCTGAATTGGAAAACCCCATCATCTCACACCAGGATGCCATCGACAGGTAATAGGCCGATGATTCTCCTTCCATCTCGATTTGTTTGTTGAGTTTTATTTCTGTGTCTACCAGCAAAGATCGCTTTAAGGTGACAATTTCTTTTTCTACTGTCTTCATATACATGTGCGCTCGGTTAAGATGCTTTATTTCAATTAAAGATATACACGAATATAACCAAATGATCTGATATAAGTTCCCGTAATAGTTGAT
>JBBQXZ010000252.1:0-7059 GCA_038209145.1 Cytophagales bacterium
GGCTATGATATCCCGGATAAAAAGGATGGTGATTGCGATAAAGCAACCAAAGGTAATAAGAAAACTGTCAGTCGGTCCACCTCCAAATAAGCCAGTGGTGGCATAAAGGTCAGGGACATACCGTTAATTAAGATATAATGACATCCAAGAAAGTCTTTCGGTTTTTGTACCGGTTTAGTATCTCCCCCTCTGGGTATATAAATAAAAGTATGGGGTGACTGGATATAATTTTTAATTTACCCCTGTCCCAATGTGTAAAATATGCGCTTTTTCGACCATTTTGGCGTTGGTATAAAATGGAAAGCTAAAAACTTACCTTATCACCAATTTTGCACTTTTCCCGAGTATCCATTTGACAAGGTCGGAAGTAATCCCTTGCAAATGGTTCTTAAAAGATTACTTTACTCATTGAAATTGTTGAAAACCTGAGTTCGACTATATGAGTCAAACTATCCGGGAAAGAGAATTAGTTTTATTTTGTCATCATAGTTGCTGGAAAAGGCAACAATGCCGCCAAAATAAAGCAATTTTTAGTCAATTTCCACGGGCTTGCACCCTTGGTGAATATTGTTTAGCGCCTACAGGGCAGTTAGGTAAGTAACAATCGAACTCATGTTGAAAGAAAGTCGTAGTGGATACCACACCCTGGCCATAGATCGGTTCATTAAAATGAAGGCTGAACTACAAAAATAACCCCTGAAATAAAATCCCCCCGTAATACCATCAAAAATAAGTACCTTAGGTTCACCAAAATATTCTTTTAACCCATAAATGCTAGTTCATGAAACGCTATCTACTATTAATGCTGTGGCTCAGCAGTCAGGCCTGCCTGGCACAGACACCCCCAAACGGTCCGGAAGTGACGGATTTGACTTGGGACAAGTTTACCGTTGAGTCGGTTGTTGAAGACATCAAAGTTCCCTGGGGAATGGCTTTTTTGCCGGATGGCAGCATGCTGATTACCGAAAGAGCCGGGGAATTGATCCATTTTCACCAGGGAAAGAAAACCAAAATTGAAGGGCTTCCGGAGATTAAGGTAGGCGGTCAGGGTGGCTTGTTGGACATTGAGGTACATCCTGACTATGCTTCCAACGGGTGGATCTATTTTTCCTATTCCTCCGAAGAGGGAGAAGAAGAAGGCTCCCATACAGCCATCAGCAGAGCGAAATTAAGTGGGAATTCCCTGACCGATTTGCAGGTTTTGTACAAGGCAACTCCCAATTCAAAAGCCGGTCTGCACTTTGGATCCCGAATTGTTTTTGATGGGAATGGGTATATGTATTTTACAATCGGCGAGCGGGGCGATATGAACGTCAACCCCCAAGACATCAAGCGGGATGGAGGGAAAGTCTACCGCCTGCACGAGGACGGTAAAATCCCGACAGACAACCCCTTTGTGGATTCACCGGGTGCAAAGGCAGCCATTTATTCTTATGGCCACCGCAATCCTCAGGGAATGATGATTCACCCCGAAACCAGGGAAGTTTGGGTGAACGAGCATGGTCCCCGTGGAGGTGATGAAATCAACGTGGTAAAGAAAGGAGCCAACTACGGCTGGCCTGTAATTTCCTACGGGATCAATTACAATGGAACCATCTTGACAGAAAAAACACAACAGGCAGGGATGGAGCAACCTTTATACTACTGGGTACCTTCCATAGCTCCAAGTGGCTTCGCCGTGGTGACGGGTGACAGGTATCCGGAATGGAAAGGCGACCTCCTGGTAGGGGCACTTAGCTTTGCCTACCTGGAAAAACTTACCCTGGAAGCCAATAAAGTCGTGAAGCGGGAACGGGTCATCGATGGCATGGGTCGGGTAAGAAGTGTGGTGATAGGGCCGGATGGGTTAATCTATGCAGGCATAGAGGGAAAAGGAATAGTAAAAGTCGTTCCCAACTAGCCAAAAATCGATTTTAAAAATTTGACCAAGGAAGGGAGTCGACTCCCTTCCTTGGTTTTTCTATTTAGGATAATGGATGGTAATTAACATAAAAAATGAAGTAATTTTATCCGGAGGATTTCCTTATCTTTCAAGTAACTAATGACCACATTTCTGGTATAAGCAGGTGATCTGTCATGGATAAACAACTCTAAGAGTAATGCGGCCAAAACGGGGAGATTTTGGTTATCTTTTATCCTGGGTTTCAACCCAAAGCTATTAAATCGGCCACTCCACTGGAAATTTTTGGGAAGGTCGATTTGCAAAAGATTGGTTCTTGACTGGAATTTAAAAACCTGTTGAGAGGTTGATGTCGTTGTATACTAAGCCGAATGGGACGGAATATCCTAGCAAAGGGTAACATCCTGTGTTAGGATATTCCGCTACTTCGGGTTTAGTGTAAAAACAATCGAACGCAGGTTACTACATCTTCCAGACAGTATGAAAGTGCTTGCCTGATGGTGCATCCACCCGCTCGTAGGTATGGGCTCCGAAATAATCACGCTGGGCCTGAATCAAATTTGCGGGACTTTCTGCGGTGATGGCCCCAAGAAAATAATTGATCGCAGCCGAAAATACCGGCAGTGCTAGTCCATGCTGTATCCCCTGACCGACTATATAGGCGAGTTCCTTGTGGGAAGACATCATCTGCCCCACAACCTCAGGATGCCCCAACAGGCTGTCTGATTTTCCAAACCAACCTACAGCTGATTCCATTAAGCTGGACCTTATGATACATCCGTTTGTCCAAATGCGTGCGATTTCCGAAAAATCCAAGTTCCATCCATGTTCATCACCAACCGCCTTCATCAGGCTAAAACCCACCTCATGGTTGACAATGCGGCAGGCATGATATCCCGCTTTCAAGGCGTGTAAGAAAGCATCCTTATCTCCTGAAATCACTTTTGGTTTATGTGCGTAAATGCGGGAATATTTTGTTCTTTGTGCCTTTTGAAAAGATATCGCCCGTGCCATGACGGCCTCCGCCAGTACCCCATAGGGAACGCCATATTCCAAAGCCGTGGTTACAGACCAGCCACCAGTCCCCTTTTGGGCAGCTTTGTCCAGAATTTTGTCCAATAACAATAAATCACCCTCATAGGTATTTAGGATGTCGCAGGTGATTTCCAACAGGTAACTGGCCGTTTCTCCCTCTTGCCAAGAACTAAAAACGGAAAAGATTTCTTTCGGATCCATCCCCAAGTGACTTCGCATCAGAAAATAAGCTTCTGACAAGGCCTGCATTTCCGCATATTCGATGGAGTTGTGAACCATTTTGATAAAATGCCCAGAACCCCCGGGCCCAATATAGGCTGTACATGGTTTCCCGGATTTGTCTTTTGCGGCGATTTTTTCAAAAATTGGCAGCACCTTATCCACTGCTTCTTTTGGACCACTTGGCATGATCGATGGGCCTTTCAGTGCGCCTTCTTCTCCTCCTGACACACCGGTTCCCACAAAATACAGTCCCTTATCCTTGAGATGGCTTATTCGCCGGTTTGTGTCCTTATAATACGAATTGCCTCCGTCTATAAGAATATCACCCGGGGAAAGCAGCGGTATCAGCTCCTCCAGCTGAAGGTCCACTGCCTCCCCTGCCGGGATCATCAGCAAGATTTTCCTGGGGGAAGAAAGGGATGCCACAAAGGAAGGCAAATCTTCAAAAGCCAGCATGTTTTTTTGATCGGGATATTGTTCCAGCACCTTGGCGGCTACCCTTTCTTCTTTGTTTGGAACATGCCTGTTGTAAATGGAAAGGGAGACACCGCTATTTGATAAGTTTAAGGCCAGGCTTTTTCCCATTACCCCCATCCCAATCACGCCAAAAGTTGACAATTCATTCCTGTTATTTAAAAGAAAATGAATTTGCTCCACAATTTCCAGTGGAGACGCATCAATGGCCACTATAAATCCATAGGCAGGTTTTTCCAAAATACCAAACTGAGATTCGAGCAAGGCAGGATGCATAAAATGACCGGTGCGGGCATCCAAGCGCGCTTGAATAAGTTCCTTACTGCCGTCCAACAAGACCCAGACCGGTTGAATTCCACTTTTTAAAATTCCTCTGTATTTTTCATTCAAAGCTGAGCAAGCCAAAACGGCACCTCCGTTAACCGCCCATTCTTGCATATTATTTCGTAAATTTTCTAACCAGGGTATCCGTTCACCGTCAGTGAGCTGTATGCCCTTTCGCATTTTTTCCACATTGGATGCGGGATGGAAATTGTCCGCATCATAGAATGGAAAATTCAGTTTCTTCGCCAGCAATTGCCCCACCGTTGTTTTTCCGCAGCCGGTGACGCCATAAATGATAATTACCATCTCCAAAATTACCAAAAAATTGAGCTAATATCCTTCGATTTGTTTCTTTCCTTTCAGCTATACCTTCCAAATAATCTAGGAAAGTTGTGTTTGAATTAATTATCCGCCGGCTTTCCCCGGCAAATAAAAATTCCTGCCAGAAGAACTGGGTTTTGCGATTTTACAACCTGTTTCTAATTAAAACACCTATTTTTGAGTAATTTTAACACCAAAATAACCCAATATTACATATGAAGAAATTTAGTTTAATTGTTTTCGCTTGTTGTCTGACGCTGGCTTCATGCAGTAAACCGGTCCAATCTGACGAAATAGACATTTCGAAAGGATGGAAAACCCTCTTTAACGGTCAGGACATGGATGGCTGGAGGATAAAAATCGCAAAACATGACTTGGATGAAAATTTTGCCAATACCTTCCGGGTTGAAGATGGGCTGATGAAAGTAAGGTATGACGGATACACCCATTTTGACAGGCAATACGGTCATATTTTCTATGATGCGCCTTTTTCCTACTACCTGTATCGGGTAGAATACCGCTTTGTGGGTGATCAGGCGCCTGAGGGTGAAGGTTGGGCACTGCGGAATTCTGGGGTAATGCTTCACGGGCAAAACCCGGAAACGATGACCAGGGATCAGGATTTCCCCATTTCCATAGAAGGGCAACTTCTGGGCGGAGACGGTGAAAACAACCGGACCACAAGCAACTTATGTACCCCCGGCACCAACGTAGTCATTGATGGGGAATTGTTCACGTCACATTGCCTGAACTCCAACTCCAAAACCTATCACGGAGAACAATGGGTGGTGGCTGATTTTTTGGTATTGGGAGATTCGATCATTCATCACATTCTGGAAGGCGACACGGTGCTTACATACCATAAACCACAAATGGGAGGCGGCAATGTCAGCAATCATAATGCCGATGTAAAAATAGACGGTCAACTGATCTCAGAAGGTTACATTTCCCTCCAAAGTGAAAGCCATCCCATAGATTTTAAGCGCGTGGAAATCTTCGATTTGAGTTCCTATAAAGAACAGGGCAAGTTGGAAGAGGTGCTGCGGAAATTAAGGGAGGCTGAAGGATATTGATTGTATTTGTAGTAAATAGCCGTTCGGAAGTCCCCTGCCGAACGGTTATTTTTATTGGGGCAATGCAGCCAGAATCAGTTCTACCAATCTGGCTTTTTCACTGTTTTTGATCCATCTGGCTACGATCACCACCTCATTTTGGTCATCGACATAGATCATGTTCGTTCCGGCACCGATATGGAAAAATGCCGTCTCAGGTGCGGCGGGTATTTCTTTTCTAGCTGTATTCAGAAAGTAATTCATAAACCCGTATCCCGGCTGCACAGTAGTGGGCGTTCTGGATTTGGCAATCCAAGAGCTGGAAATTAGTTGTTCATTTTTCCATTTACCCTTTTGAAGGGTTAAGTAACCAAATCGGGCTTGGTCATAAGCGTTAATAAACATGCCCCCACCCCAGTGGGAACCGCCACTTACCGACTGAATCACCTGACCGTCCAAGACAATGTATGAGTTTTCGTAGCCTGTCCACCTCCAAGTTGGGCTGGCGCCAATTTTGTCCATTATTTGTTCCCTTAACACTACAGGCAACGGTTTTCTCCAAACGTTTAGCGCGGCAAGCGCCAAGACATTTACCCGTGTATCATTGTACTTGTACACCGTTCCAGGCTCATTTCTTTCACGGGTAAGCCATTCGGTAGAATTATTCTGAGGACGGTCCGCCCAATCAGGCTTACCCCAGAGTGTACCCTCCCAATCGGAAGTCTGTCTCAGCAGGTGTTCCCAAGTTATCTTCTTATTGTGTTCCGTATCAAATAGCTCAAAAACATCTTCCTGTGTCAGGTGATCTGCTTTATTGCGGTAGGCCATTTGGGGATCGTAGGGGATGATGGGGGCCATATAAGGGTAAACCAAATCCTTTTCACTGCTAATAAGTCCCTGGTCGACAGCCATACCTACTACAGTAGATAAAATACTTTTGGCGACACTAAAGGTGAGGTCTACCCGGTCAGGATCTCCCCATTTTCCGATAATATACCCCTTGTAAATAATCAAGCCTGTTGCTTCTCCCCTATCTTTCATTGGCCCTACCGGATAGCCAAACGGCTCCCTTCCAAACCCACTTTGGTAATGGGCTATTTTGAGGTTTTTGTCTGATTCACTCTCTGATTGACCTGCAAACGCAATTGCTACTGAGATTTGATCTCCGTTTACTTGAAGCTCTTCGGGCTTTTTTTCTTCCCAACTCCCTTTTTCAGGGAAATAGGCGGTTTGAGAATAAGAAGTTGTTCCTAAAAGAAGCAATAGGAAGGAAAAAGCACGAAAGGATATAGTCATTTGGTTTACATTAGGGTTGGAAAAATATGGTAACTAAAACTTATTAACCTGAGTTCGATTATTCGTCAAATTGGCAATACAATCATTTAGTTAAACTGTTTCCATTATCGATTCTGGTTTCAAATCTAGGATGTCAGATCAACCGTTTTGGGGTTTTGGCGGGAATGGGTTGGCCGTATTGGGGGGCATTCGGCCAAAACGGGGAGATTTGCGCTATTTTGACCCTGGGTTGAAACCGAGGGCTATCAAATCGGTCACTCCGCTGGAGTTTTTGAGCAAGGTTGTTTTACGAATGATTGGTTCTTGGGTGGAATTTACAACTTGTTGATAGGGTGCTGTGGTTGCAAATTAAGGTGTAAAAACAATCGAACCTAGGTTATTAAATTTTAAGGATTAGGCTTAAAAAAAGAAGGACAAACTGTAAGCCGTTTGTCC
>JBBQXZ010000253.1:0-7025 GCA_038209145.1 Cytophagales bacterium
TTTTCCCTTTAGATCCAGGACAATACCGGTAATAGCGAAGCCTTCTCCCTGCTTATCCAGAGAAACGGTAGCCACGGTATTTAATTCATCCGCAGTGAATCCCTCTCCTGCAATCTGAAAACTTAGGGCCATATTAAAACAGCCGGCGTGGGCTGCCGCAATTAGTTCCTCCGGATTCGTTCCGGCTTTGCCGTCTTCATTTTCAAAGCGGGTCTTGAATGAATAGGGAGATTCATCAAAAAATCCACTGGGAGCAGAAAGAGTCCCTTTGCCCTCCAATCCGGTTCCTTTCCAAATAGCTGTTGCTTTTCTTTTCATTTCTCTGATTAGGTTATATCGTTCGTACTAATGCTAAAATTATAAATTTTGGCTGTAAATAACTAAAAATTCAGAAGGAAATCGGGAAATGAAACCGTCCTTTGTGAATAAAGGCTGAAGGATTTTTTCAATAATCTCTTCCCAATTCATTTGGCTGGAACAAAGGAAACTTAAGGGAATAGTGCCGAACTCAATAAAACCTGATTTTGACAGCCTTATGAATGTATTAGGTATTTGTTATCTTTCTTTCATGAAACCAGAAAATGAAGCCGATAGATTTGTGGGGCCAATTGAAATCTATGGCAAGTATTCCCATGCCGATTACCTCACCTGGAAGTATGAAAGCATGGCGGCGATTATCAGCGGCAGGGTATATATGCAATGACTGCTGCGCCGGGACGCTTACACCAACAAATAGCAGCTCATCTCACTACTGCGTTTATCAGTTCTTAAAGGGACATCCCTGTCAGGTATATCCGGCACCCTTTGATGTCAGGCTTACTTTGGGGGCTGAAAAGAATGAGGATATTTATACCGTAGTCCAGCCTGATTTATCCGTAATTTGTGATGTGAAAAAATTGGATGATGCAGGCTGCATAGGGCCGCCAGATTTGATTGTGGAAATCCTTTCTCCAGGTAATAACCGCAAAGATGTCTATCTGAAATACAACATCTATGAAGAAAGTGGCGTCAAGGAATATTGGGTGATACATCCCCACGAACAAACCCTAATAATAAACAGCTTGGTGGAGGGAAGGTACCTACCTTCTAGGCTCCTTACTTCTGGGGATATCGTAGAATCCAAGATACTTCCCGGATTTACCTTGGATTTATTATTGCTTTTTGAAGACCTCGTTTGACCTACCCTTAATAAACCTTTAAGCCCACCGTCACCTCCAACTCTACCTCTTCATCCAGCATCCTTTCAATCTCTTCCTTAATTTGAATTCCTTTTCATCAAAGAGTAATACAATGCTTTTCATAAAAATCAGTTTTCCTTTAAGGCTATGATTTCGAGTTGTTACTATTTAGTAACACCCTAAGTAATGGCCGCATTTTGTTGAAATTGACTCATCCCATTTCTCCTTAAAGAAAAAATGGTTAATGTAACTATTACCGAAAGAAAAAAACCTCAAACTTTCAGTTGGATTCCTCCATTAACTTTTCAAGTATTTGAATGGCAGCTTCGCCGAGGTTGGTCCCGGGGCCGAAAATGGCACTCACTCCTTTTTCCATAAGAAAAGCATGGTCCTTGGGAGGAATCACACCGCCTGCCACCACCATGATATCGGGACGGCCCATGGCTTTAAGGATTTTTATCAGGTCAGGCACCAAGGTTTTGTGCCCACCTGCCAGGGAGGAAACACCTACCACATGTACATCATTGTCCGTAGCCTGCCGGGCTACCTCTTCGGGAGTCTGAAAAAGCGGTCCGATGTCCACGTCAAATCCGAGATCCGAAAACCCACTAGCAATGATCTTTGCTCCCCGATCATGGCCATCCTGACCTATTTTGGCTACCAACATACGCGGTCTTCGTCCTTCCAAGGCCGCAAATTCATCCGATTTTTGTTGCGCTTTCTTGACTAAAGTGGAATCGCCGGATTCACCCGAATACGCTCCTGACACCGTGCGGGTAGTGGCCTGATGTCTTCCAAAACTCTCTTCCATGGCTGTGGATATTTCGCCCAAGGTAGCTCTAACCCGTGCCGCATCAATGGCCAACGCCAGCAAATTTCCAAAATTGTTTTTTGCTGCCTTCGTGAGTGTCTCCAATTTCTCCTTGACGTTTTGCGGATCACGAGTCCGCTTCACCTCTTCCAGCTTGGCAAGCTGTGTGAGCCGTACCTGATCATTGTCTACCTCCAACAAGTCAAACTCCTCCCCATCTTCTTGCCTGTATCGGTTGACACCGACGATGATGTCTTTCCCACCATCAATTCTTGCCTGCTTTCTTGCGGCTGATTCTTCTATCCGGAGTTTTGGCACACCTCTTTCTATGGCTTTTGGCATTCCTCCCAAGACTTCTATTTCTTCAAGATGTTTCTCCGCCCTTCGAATTAAATTTGCCGTCAGATATTCCAGGTAATACGAACCTGCCCAAGGGTCAATGGTTTGCGTCAAGCCAGTTTCCTGCTGCAAAAAAAGCTGTGTGTCCCGTGCAATTTTTGCGGAAAACGGCGTAGGCAAGGCCATGGCTTCATCGAAGGAGTTGGTATGAAGGGACTGGGTATGCCCCAGGACTGCCGCCAATGCCTCCACCGTAGTCCTGGCGATATTGTTCAACGGATCCTGCTGTGTCAACGACCATCCGGAAGTCTGGCAATGGGTCCTCAATGCCATGGATTTTTCACTTTTGGCCCCCCTGCTTTTCATGAGTTTTGCCCAAAGCACCCGACCTGCCCGGAGCTTGGCGATTTCCATGAAATGGTTCATCCCGATGGCCCAGAAGAAGGAAAGCCTCGGCGCAAACGCATCAATGTCGAGACCGGCATCCATACCTGCCTTCACATAGGCCAGCCCATCGGCCAGGGTATAGGCGAGTTCCAAATCCGCAGATGCTCCCGCCTCATGCATGTGGTACCCGGAGATGGAAATGGAATTGAATTTGGGCATAAACTGGGCACTATACCTAAAAATATCCGCTACGATCCGCATGGATGGAGCCGGTGGATAAATGTAGGTGTTCCGCACCATGAATTCTTTTAAGATATCATTTTGTATGGTACCCGTGAGCTTGTCCGCAGCGACCCCCTGCTCCTCTGCTGCCACCACAAAGAAGGCCAGGATGGGAATAACAGCCCCGTTCATGGTCATGGAAACGGACATCTGGTCCAAAGGAATGTTGTCAAATAGTACCTTCATGTCTTCCACGGTATCGATGGCCACCCCTGCTTTGCCTACGTCCCCCGTTACCCGGGGATGATCGGAATCGTAGCCCCGGTGCGTAGGGAGATCAAAAGCCACAGACAGTCCCTTTTGCCCTGCTGCCAGGTTGGCCCGGTAAAAGCTGTTGGATTCCTCGGCTGTGGAAAACCCCGCATATTGCCTGATGGTCCACGGGCGGGTCAGGTACATGGACGCATATGGACCCCGTAAAAACGGCGGTGCCCCGGCTATCGAATTCAGAAAGTTCAAATCTTGGTTATCCGTTTTGTCAAATTGGGTTTTAACGGAGATTCCCTCGGGGCTATTCCAGGCAATTCCCTTTGTCTCCACTTCATTCAATTTCTGGAACCCTTTCCAGACGAACCCTTCAACATGTTTTTCCAAACGGGAGATACTATTTCGGAGGATAGCATCTACGAGGTTTTCCAACAAATAGGCTCCTGCCAATGGATCGATTACCTTATCCAAATGGGCCTCATCTTTTAAAAGTAAACTGATAGATCGGCTAATTTTTTTAGCCAATGAAATGGGCTTTTGACCTTGAAAATCAACGGGTCGAATCAAGATGCCGTCAGCACTTCCCAACACCGCAGCTAATGATGCAGAGGTATGGCTTATCAGGCTCCTGTAGGGATCTTGGCAGTCATTTCCATGGGCAAGGGGAAGTGCCATCAGGTAAAAATCCCGCGGCAAAAGATTCAGCCCGTAGTGACTGGCCAACTGGGAAAAGATTATTTTTATTGCCCTTAACTTGGCAATTTCTGCGGTGAATTGAGATCCGATGGGGGATTGATACCAAAAGTTGCTTAAAATTTCAGCTGGCTGGAACCTGTTTTTTAACGCGTCCGTCAACCCCGCCAGTTTTTCCAACAAATAATCCAACTCTTCCAGTACACCTCCAGGCGGCGGGGCTACTATTCCCAGGCATTTAAAATTGGGAAAAGCCATCCATTCCTCTAAGGCCGGATCATCAACAATTTTTTTCAAAAGAACATCCTCAAGTTGGTTTTCCTGCCATACAAATCCTCCCCTGATGTGCATGGAAGTATACCCTTCTTTGTGGACGTATTCCAAAAAAGCACGAATACCGCTTTCTACATCAGAATTAAAAGCGATCCAAATGGAAATATGATCCACCAAAATTCCTGAAAGGAGTTGATTCCAATTCACCAGGCCTGAAAGCTCCAAATAGAGGCTATCCGCCCCCCCGTTTAAAGCAACCAGCATTTCCAGGTTTGCCTTGCTTTCATCTTTTACAGTGACAGGCACCAAATTATCCCAATCCCTTGGGCGTGGGGAATCGTTGGGATAATACCGGTTTAACTGGTTATCGAATACCTTCAAGGAATCTACGGCTTCCTCTTCAACATAAAAAGGATATATTTCCAGGTCCTTCTCCAACCTAACCGTAAGCGCACTTGAAGGCAGGCCTTCCCGTTGGATCAGTTCCACCCAGTCTTTTTTGGTTTTTTCTGAAAATCCCTCTCTGGTATTTTTTGTCATAGGTATGGCTGAAAAAAAGATTAATCCACATCTTTGTTGAAATGCCTTATTCAAAAATACGGTTTTTGGTTGCCAATTCCGATTAATAGAAAATCAATTTTCCAGGCATGGCTCCTTCATCCAAAAACTTAGACATTTTTTTTGTATTACTTTTACATATTGTTTCGACTGTTTTTAGTTGTGGCAGTTACCAATCAACGGGAAATGTTCGCCGTATACCCCATTGGAAAATGATCCAATTGATGGCCGATTAATCGTTTTCATCAAACCCTTCGATGAAAACCGCAAAAAAGAAATGAATGGGATGGTCGGTCATTAACATAAACTACTTGTCGCCAAAGGCATGCGAAAACGACCCCTGACAACTTGGTTGCCGACTTGGTCGCCGACTTGAAAAAAAAACCAGAAATAAAAACCGCTTTATCAGAGAATCTAGCGATAAAGTAAAAAAGTCAAGTCAAAATGGATTTTTTATTTCATTTTTTTTATGGCAGATTTGTTTCCCTTCTTGAGGAGTAGGAGGATTTTTGAAACTTTCCAGTAGCTTACTATCAAATGAGTTCAGAGGCAAATGCGATATGGATGGAGTGCTTGCGTGTCATCGAAAAACACGTAAGCGAACAGAGCTTTTCTACGTGGTTTAATCCCATAAGCCCTGTTAGAATGGACGGTTCCACCTTGACTATCCAGGTGCCGAGCCAGTTTTTTTACGAGTGGATTGAAGAAAATTACGTAGATGTCCTAAAGCTTGCCATCAAAACCGTCATGGGTCCAAACGGAAAGCTGGAATACGCAGTGGTTGTCGATCGGGGAAATTCCCAAAACCAACCTTATGTCGTCAGTTATCCCCAGGGAAACATCGCACCAAAACGGGTAAAAGACAAACAGGGCATTATCGCAGGCACAGACCAGAGTCCGTTTGATTTGCCTACCCTGGATTCTGAGACTACCCTTCAGTCTAACCTGATCCCCAACAATACGTTCAGTTCATTTATTGAAGGCGATTGCAACCGGCTGGCCCGATCTGCGGGATATGCCGTGGCCAACAAACCCGGAATTACCTCATTCAATCCCCTCCTGATTTATGGCGGAGTGGGATTGGGCAAAACCCACTTGGTACAAGCTATCGGTAACGAAATTAAAAACAACCTTGAGGACAAGTTTGTGCTCTACGTTTCTTCCGAAAAGTTTGTCAACCAATTTCTGGATGCCATCAAGGATGGAAATGTCAAAACATTCACCAACTTTTACATGCAGGTGGATGTGTTGATCATCGATGATATCCAGTTTTTGGCGGGAAAAGGTAGGACACAAGAAATGTTTTTTCATATTTTCAACCATTTGCACCAAAACAAGAAGCAGATCGTCATGACTTCCGACTGTGCCCCGAAGGATTTGATGGGCTTGGAAGAACGATTGTTGTCGAGGTTTAAATGGGGGCTTACGACCGACTTGCAGATGCCCGACTTTGAAACCAGGGTGGCTATAATCAAGCGGAAGATGCAGAGTGAGGGAATTGTCTTTCCCGAGGATGTTATCGAGTACTTGGCATATACCGTTGATACCAATGTCCGCGAATTGGAGGGAGTGCTGATTTCCATTATTGCCCACGCCTCCCTAAGTAGGGTGGAGATTGACTTGAGCTTGGCCAAGACAATCATGAAAAATATCGTCAAGGACATAGAGACCGAGGTAGGGATAGATTTTATCCAAAAAACCTGTGCCGACTACTACGACATCAAGCTGAACGACCTGAAAGCCAAGACACGCAAGAAAGAAATCGTGACAGCCAGGCAAGTTGCGATGTATTTTTCCAAAGAATTCACCAATCATTCCCTGAAATCCATCGGGTATCATTTTGGCGGCAGGGACCACAGTACCGTTATACATGCGGTACAAACGGTCAACGACCTGATAGAAACGGATAGCACGTTTAAGGCGGCTGTCACTGAGCTACGCAAGAAATTCAAGATGCGGTCGTATTGATCGTATTAAAGATATGATAATAATCTTTTGCTGAGAATAACCCTTTAGATTAGGTCTTTTCTATGCCAGAAATATTTAACCATCGGTGTGCTTTGTGGTCTTTTTCCCTATTAAGAAGTTGCTTACGAATAATTTGGGTTTGGCTATGTAATCCATAAAACCTGAGTTCGATTTTTATTTATCCGATAACACTGAAAGGGTGGAACAATATAGCAAAGGGTAACACCCAGTGCCGGGATATATGGCCTATTAATCCCAGACTTGTAAGGACGTAAAAAAAGTATAGCACCCTTTCAGGACTGCCCCAGGCTGATCTTTGGGAATACGAT
>JBBQXZ010000254.1:0-7016 GCA_038209145.1 Cytophagales bacterium
AATGCAGTACACACCAACGGATGCAGCTGAATTGCCTTACCTTCAATCAGTTTGGGCTGAAAGGCCTGAATGCCCAATCGGTGAAGAGTCGGGGCACGGTTGAGTAATACCGGATGCCCTTTAAGGACGTTTTCCAATATATCCCATACCACGGGATCTTTTCTGTCTACTATCTTCTTGGCTGACTTTACCGTCTTGACGATTCCTCTTTCAATAAGTTTTCGAATGATAAAAGGCTTGAAGAGTTCCGCAGCCATGTTTTTTGGAAGTCCGCATTCGTGGAGCTTCAATTCTGGTCCTACGACAATAACGGAACGTCCGGAATAATCCACCCGCTTACCCAATAAGTTCTGACGGAATCGACCCTGTTTACCTTTCAACATATCCGAAAGGGATTTCAATGCCCTATTTCCATCAGATCGAACGGCATTTACCTTTCTTGAATTGTCAAAAAGCGAATCAACTGCTTCCTGCAACATCCGCTTTTCATTTCGGAGGATTACTTCGGGAGCTTTGATATCTATAAGCCGCTTCAAACGGTTGTTTCGAATAATTACCCTTCTGTATAGATCATTAAGATCCGAGGTTGCGAACCTGCCTCCATCCAAAGGGACCAAAGGCCTTAATTCCGGTGGGATTACTGGCACCATACGAACGACCATCCACTCGGGACGGTTTTCTATACGGGTACGGGCGTCACGGAATGCTTCCACCACTTTTAGCCGCTTCAAAGCTTCCGCTTTACGCTGCTGAGAAGTGTCTGTGGCAGCTTGATGTCTTAGGCTGTAAGATAGATCGTCCAAATCAAGTCTTGCAAGCAACATTTCAAGTGCTTCTGCACCCATTTTTGCTATAAACTTGGTAGGATCATCATCATCTAGCATTTGGTTTTCTTTTGGAAGCTTATCCATGATATCCAAATACTCGTCCTCAGTCAAAAAGTCCAGGTACTGTAACCCGTCTTCCCCCTTGACCCCAGCCTGAATAATAACGTATCGTTCATAATAAACGATCTGATCCAATTTTTTAGTAGGCAACCCAAGAAGGTACCCTATTTTGTTAGGAAGAGATTTGAAGTACCAAATATGTGCCACTGGAACGACCAACTCGATGTGGCCCATTCGCTCTCTCCGCACTTTCTTTTCGGTAACTTCTACACCACATCGGTCACAAATGATACCTTTATACCTAATGCGCTTATACTTACCACAATGACATTCCCAGTCTTTCACCGGACCGAAAATCCGCTCACAGAACAATCCGCCCATTTCAGGCTTATAGGTTCTGTAATTGATGGTTTCCGGCTGCGTCACTTCACCATGAGAACTGTCCAAAATGGACTCTGGAGAAGCTAAACTAATGGTGACCCGAGAAAAGTCGTTGTTTAGTTTTTTGTTTTTTCTGAACGCCATAGTAATTTTTGTGAGTAGTTTGAGGGCCTTTCTGCCCAATAATGTCTTATTTAGTCTAGCGTAATTTCCAATGCAAGACCGCGCAATTCATGGACCAATACATTAAAGGATTCCGGAATGTTAGGTTTCGGAAGGTTTTCACCTTTTACAATGGCTTCATACGCTTTTGCCCTGCCAATTACATCATCTGACTTCACGGTAAGAATCTCTTGAAGCACATGCGAAGCGCCAAAAGCTTCCAGCGCCCAAACTTCCATTTCTCCGAATCGCTGACCACCAAACTGTGCTTTACCGCCCAAAGGTTGCTGTGTGATTAAGGAGTATGGCCCAATGGACCTAGCGTGCATTTTGTCATCCACCAAGTGTCCCAACTTCAGCATGTACGATATTCCCACAGTGATTGGCTGATCAAACATCTTACCTGTAAGTCCGTCATACAAATACGTGCGTCCGAAGCTTGGCAGTCCTGCTTTCGTCAGTTCAGCGGCCACCTCTTCAGTGGTTGCCCCGTCAAATATCGGTGTTGCGTATTTCTTGCCTAAGCGCATACCTGCCCAAGCAAGCACAGTTTCAAAGATTTGACCGATATTCATCCTGGATGGTACGCCCAAGGGGTTCAATACAATATCCATCGGTGTACCGTCTTCCAGGAATGGCATGTCTTCATCCCTGACGATTCTGGCAACGATACCTTTATTACCATGGCGTCCAGCCATTTTGTCACCTACCTTCAGTTTACGTTTCTTCGCCACATAAACCTTTGCCAGTTGAACAATGCCAGCCGGTAGTTCATCTCCCACTTCCAAGGTAAATTTATCTCTCTTGAAGATGCCTGAAATTTCATTTCTGGTGTTGCTATAGTTCTTCACCAATTGCTTTACAAGCGAATTGGTGTGTGCATCCTCTGTCCAATCATCCAAAATGATATCTGAAATCAGGTTGGCTTCCTCTGCCACGTTATAGTTACTCTCATCCCTATATGGGTTTTTCGCAGGGAAAAGGTTGTTGTCAATGTTTTGATGGTTGAATTTCATCCCTTTACTGATTATTTCATCACCAAACTTATGCTTTACGCTATTGGAAACTTTTCCGTCTAGTAACAAAACCAGCTTTTGAATCATCCTCGCTCTGACCACCAAGAGGTCTTTGCCGTATTTCTGCTTTAGTCTTTCTACCTCAGCCTTTGCTTTCACGCGAAGATCTTTGTCCTTTTTAGGCCGTGAGAAAAGTTTGGTTTCGATTACCACTCCGTTTAGAGAGGGAGATGCCTTTAAGGAGGCATCTTTAACGTCACCCGCTTTGTCTCCAAAGATAGCACGAAGCAGCTTCTCCTCCGGGGTAGGATCAGTTTCACCTTTAGGGGTGATTTTACCGATAATAATATCCCCTTCCTTCAACTCAGCTCCAACACGGATGATTCCGTTTTCATCCAAATCTTTAACCGCTTCTTCGGAAACGTTTGGAATTTCTGAGGTGAGTTCTTCTTCTCCCCTTTTGGTATCCCTAACTTCCAGCTGGAACTCCTCAATGTGGATAGATGTGAAGATATCCTCGCGAACTACACGCTCGGAGATGACGATGGCATCTTCGAAGTTATATCCTTGCCAAGGCATATAGGCAACTAGCAGGTTTTTACCCAATGCAAGCTCTCCATTGTTGGTCGAATATCCCTCTACCAAGACCTGTCCTTTGGCAACCCGCTGCCCCTTAAGGACCAACGGGGTCAAATTGATCGTAGTATCCTGATTGGTTCTTCTAAATTTTGTCAGTAAATAGGTCATATACTCATCAGAGAAATTGACCAATAATTCCTCTTCAGAAAGATCGTATTTAACGATTATTTTTTTGGCATCGACATAATCTATCACACCATCTGCCTCTGCACGGATAAGCGATCTTGAATCGATTGCTGCCTTTCCTTCCAATCCGGTACCTACGATAGGTGCTTCCGCTTTAAGTAGAGGAACTGCCTGCCGCTGCATATTGGAACCCATCAAAGCCCGGTTAGCATCATCGTGTTCCAAGAAAGGAATCAATGAGGCTGCCACAGAAACAATCTGATTGGGAGCTACATCCATAAAGGTGATTTCGGAAGGATCCAATACTGGGAAATCCCCTTCAAATCTTGCCTTTACCTTGTCGTTGATAAAGTTGCCTTTATCGTCTAAGGGTGCATTTGCCTGAGCGATGTTGTTATCGTCCTCTTCTTCAGCTGTTAAGAAGACTATGTCTTCTGTAACCATGCTTACTTTGCCATCCGCTACTTTGCGATATGGTGTCTCCAAGAAGCCCATGCTGTTTACTTTAGCGTGGACACACAGGGAGGAAATCAATCCAATGTTCGGTCCCTCGGGCGTTTCAATAGTACAAAGCCGTCCATAATGGGTGTAGTGTACATCCCTTACTTCAAAACCCGCACGCTCCCTGGATAGTCCTCCTGGACCTAAAGCAGAAAGCCTACGCTTGTGTGTCAATTCTGCCAGCGGATTGGTTTGATCCATAAACTGGGAAAGTTGATTGGTACCAAAAAAGGAATTGATCACAGAAGAAAGTGTCCTCGCATTTATCAAGTCAACTGGTTTGAAATCCTCGTTGTCCCTCACATTCATTCGCTCACGGATTGTACGGGCCATACGGGCAAGACCTACACCAAATTGGCTATACAATTGCTCTCCGACGGTCCTAACTCTCCTGTTGCTTAAGTGATCAATATCATCGACCACCGCTTTGGAGTTTATCAGTCCTATCAGGTATTTCACGATGGAAATGATATCCTGGGTAGTGAGCACAATCTTATCCGGATCGATGCTTAGTCCCAATTTCTTGTTGATTCGGTATCTACCAACTTCTCCCAGATCGTACCGTTTGTCGGAGAAGAACAACCCGTGGATAACTTCTCTTGCAGTCGCTTCATCCGGAGCTTCTGTATTTCTCAGCTGTCGGTAAATTACTTCTACTGCTTCTTTTTCTGAGTTGGAGTTATCTTTTTGCAAGGTATTATAGATAATGGAATAATCAGCCACGTTCACATCTTCCCGATGTAGAATGATGCTCTTCGTAGAAGACTCCAATATTAGTTCGATATCTTCATCAGTCAGGATGGAGTCGCGCTCAAGTAGGACTTCATTCCTGTCTATGGAAACAACCTCACCGGTATCTTCATCCACAAAGTCCTCCACCCAAGTACGCAGAACCCTTGCGGCCAACTTTCGACCGATAACCTTTTTGAGGGTTGATTTGTTCGCATCCACCTCTTCTGAGAGACCAAAAAGATCAAGAATTTCCTTATCTGAACCGTAGCCGATTGCACGGAGCAACGTAGTCACTGGAAACTTCTTCTTCCGGTCAATATACGCATACATGACGTTGTTAATGTCGGTGGCAAATTCTATCCAAGAACCTTTGAATGGAATGATCCTGGCCGAATATAATTTCGTTCCGTTGGTATGCTTACTTTGCGCAAAGAAAACCCCGGGAGATCGGTGCAATTGGGATACAATAACTCTTTCGGCACCATTAATGACAAAAGAACCTTTTTCGGTCATATACGGGAGGTTTCCCAAGAATACTTCCTGTTCGATGGTTTCAAAGTCCTCATTATCTTCATCTGAACACAACAACCGGAGTTTTGCTTTCAAAGGAACGGAATAGGTAAGTCCCCTGTCGATACTCTCGGAAACATTGTATTTTGGGGGATCCACGGCATAGTCAATGAATTCAAGGGTAAAATTTTCCCGAGAGTCACTGATGGGAAAATTTTCAGAAAACACCTTGAAAAGACCATCCTGCCTTCTTTTTTCCGCGGGTGTATCAAGCTGAAAAAAGTCCTTGAAGGATTGCAGCTGAATATCAAGAAAATCGGGATAGTCTTTGACTACCTTAATAGATGAGAAACTTTTCCTTTCGGTTTGATTCTGAATAGCCAAGGCAGTATATATTTATAGTGATATTAATTATTTAATAAAGACAATTAACACTAAGAATAGTGCAATATTTATATTGTCTATAAACAGGAAAAGACCTGACTTAAAAGTCAGGTCTACTAAGGATAACCTATTCCTAAGAGGACAGGTTATTCAAATTATTTCAATTCTACTTCAGCGCCGGCTTCCTCAAGTTGCTTCTTAAGCGCATTAGCTTCATCCTTACTGATACCTTCTTTAATCGCTTTGGGAGCGTTGTCTACGACTTCTTTAGCTTCTTTAAGGCCAAGACCGGTTAATTCCTTAACAAGTTTAACCACCGCTAATTTCTGTCCACCGGCAGCTTTCAAGATAACATCGAAAGAAGTTTTTTCTTCCTCAACAGCGGCCTCTGATCCACCACCGGCAGCTACAACAGTAGCAGCAGCGGCAGCGGGTTCGATACCATACTCATCTTTCAAAATTGCGGCTAACTCATTTACCTCTTTTACAGTTAAATTAACTAACTGTTCAGCGAATGCTTTAAGATCTGCCATAGTATAAAATATTTAAATTGATTGATTTTTAACTTGATTGATTTAATTTATTAAGATTCCTTCTCGGAAAGGGTTTTAACCAATCCAGCCAAAATATGTTTTCCGCTTTGTAGGGCAGATACCACATTTTTTGCGGGAGATTGGAGTAAACCAATAACTTCTCCGACCAATTCCTCTTTGGATTTTAGGTTGGACAATAATTCAAGGTTTTGTTCTCCCAGGAATAAGTCCCCGTCTATTGAAGCACCTTTGAATATGGGACGAGTCTCTTTTTTCCCCATTTTCTTGCGAAACTCCAACAACACTTTTGCGGGCAGATTTCCAACTTCTTTTGAAAAAAGAATACCGGAGAATCCCTTCAACGCCGTCTCATTAAATTTCTCGTAATCGTTGTCCAAGTTTTCCAGCGCCTTTTTAACAAGCGTGTTTTTGTAGACTTTGTATTCGAGTCCTTTATCGAAACACGTCCTCCTGAAAGCATTTACCTGAGCAACTGAAAAACCTGACGCATTTGTCACATAAAAATGCGGGGTTGCTTTAAACTTCTCGGTAAGTTCTTCAATGATGGATTTTTTATCTTCTCTAGTCATGATTATATACCTTGAATACTTCCTTTGTCTATAATGATCCCAGGTGACATGGTACTTGAGATATGAATGCTTCGAAAGTACGTACCTTTCGATGCAGAAGGTTTCAATTTCGAAACGGTATTGATCAACTCCAGCGCATTTTCTTGCAGTTTCTCCGGAGAGAAAGAAACTTTACCGATGCCGGCATGGAGAATCCCAAATTTATCTACTTTAAAATCAATTTTACCTGCTTTCACCTCACGCACTGCTTTGCCTACATCCAAAGTGACAGTACCTGATTTTGGATTAGGCATCAGGCCCCGAGGTCCCAATATCCTACCCAGCCTACCTACTTTTGCCATCACATTGGGCGTCGTGATAATCACGTCAATGTCAGTCCAACCACCTTCTATTTTGGAGATATAGTCATCCAAACCTACGTGGTCAGCACCAGCCTCCTTTGCTTCGGCTTCTTTGTCAGGGCTGCACAATACAAGCACCTTTACGTCCTTGCCAGTACCATGCGGCAGCGCCACTACCCCACGTACCATCTGATCGGCTTTTCTCGGATCTACA
>JBBQXZ010000255.1:0-6987 GCA_038209145.1 Cytophagales bacterium
TTTTGGGGAATTTTATGATCTCCAAATGATAAGTTGAAATTTTTTTTATATCTTCGATTATTAAAATATCCCAATATAACTCATGTTTTTGCGCAACAAAACCCCGACTTCCTGCAATGCCGATCTATTGGATTGGTGGAACTTATTGAGACAGGGCAATAAGAAAGGGTTGGAAATGATCTATTCCAACTTTGTCGGTGATATGTACCGGGTTGGGATGGCTATCAAGCCAAACAGCAGCTATGTTCAGGATTGCATCCATGAGATATTCGAAAGTTTGTGGAAATATAGGGAAGGCCTAAAAGAAACGGACAACGTGAAGCTGTACTTGATGAGGTCCTTGAGCAATAAAATACACCGGGATTTGGCCGCCAATTCGGGGAAATTACATGCACGTCATGTAGCTGATTTTGATGGATTGTTTACGGTCAATTCCCATGAGTTCGATTTGGTGAGCGACCAAGGAAATGAAGAGGTAAGGAAAAGACTGATGCAGGCTTATGAAAGGCTGCCGCTAAGGCAAAAAGAAGTAATACAATTCTTGTTTTTTGAAGACCTTTCTTATGAGGATACTTCTTCGGTAATGAACCTACATTTAAAGTCAGTATATAATCTGGCATGTAAGGCCATTGCTAATCTGAGAAAGAATCTTACGGCACTTTTACTTGTTTATTTTTATTACAATTTCATTGTTAATTAGGTATAATTTTCCCCCTCTTTCAACTAAAAAAGCAGACCATTACTTGGGAAATAGTCTAATACACAAAATATTTTTTACATAAGAAGGTGAACTTTTAGAATTTTTCTCCTTATGTGGGTAGGAAGCATTCATCATGGATATATCAAACTGGACAGTTGACGACTTTGTATTAAACCCGGATTTTAGGAGGTGGGTTTTGACTCCCAATGCCGGGATAAACTTGGCTTGGGAAAAAAGAATCAATGCGCATCCCGAAAAATTAAAGGAAATCAAGGTTGCCATGGATTTGTTGATCAATTTTCCAGTTAACTCCTATTCACTTTCCGACCGGGAAAAGGAATTCCTTTGGCAACGGATTGACCATACTACTGATGGAATGAATTCGGAGGCCCCCGATAAAAAAGTGATCCCGCTAAATTCCCAAAGTACAATAAAAAACATGGAGCGTAAATCCCCGGAAGACTTTCGATTAAGCCAAGGATTTAAAGTCGCGGCTATTTTACTTCTTAGTTTTTCTTTGAGTTTTTTGGCAACGGTTTTCAATAGAGAAAATAATGTTGAACCTGAAATCCCTATCGTTTTTACGTCCCATACAACCCCTTTGGGCGTGAAATCTACGTTCACTTTGCCGGATAGCTCTATCGTTATGTTAAATGCCGGAAGTAAGCTGTATTATCAGGAAAATTTCTCCGGTAAACATAGAGAGGTTTTTTTGGAAGGAGAGGGGCATTTCGAGGTTTCAAGGGATCTTGAACGGTCTTTTATCGTGAATACGGGGGCTACTTCTACTACTGCGCTGGGTACTTCATTCAATATTCGCGCCTATGATGAAAAGGAAATAGACGTGTATTTACTTACTGGAAAAGTCGTTGTCTCGAATAAAGCGCGCGCTGAATCAGCTATTTTCCTATCCGCAGGTGAAGCTGTGTCAGTAAAGTCAGGGTCTCTTTCGGCGAAGAAAAACTTTGACCGGGAGAAAGTAACGGCATGGACCAAAGGCATTATAATTTTTGATGAAATACCTATTCGTGATGCCATTCACGTGATGGAAAATTGGTTTGGCGTCAAATTCCGATTAGAAAATGATCCCCCATCAAACCTCAACGTATCCGGTAAATTTGACAATGAAAACTTAAAAAACATCCTAATGGGGTTAAGCTTTTCGGCGCGTTTTAACTTCGAAATTCTGGGAGACTCCATTTCTGTCGCATTTAAAAACCAATAAGCTGCCAATGAGATAAAAAACAAAGAAAAAAAACAGGTGACATAAGCATGCCACCTGTCAATCGGGTAAATAACCTCATGGAATGTAAACGACCAAATCCACAGCTCCACAAGGCCAAGTTTATCAAACACCATTTTAGAAACAGTCAAAATAAACCCCTAAAGATATGAAAAATATAGTACTCCTACATGTACTTAACATGACAAAACGTTTAATTCCTATACTATTAGTCCAATGTCTTTCAATGAGTCTTTTGCTTGCCGCAAACGGCAACGCACAGGTGAAAGGCATTGATGAGGTACCCATACAGATTGGATTCGATGAAGTCCCGCTTAGATCCGCCCTGGCACAAATTGAGAGGAAAACGGGGTATAATTTCGTGTATACTAACCTGGAACTTGAGCGATTCCATAAAATTTCCCTGGATCAAAAGAAACAGACGCTCTATGAGTTATTGGTGGAAATAGCGCAACAGGCCAATTTGGAATTTTTGCAGGTGAACCATAATATCCACGTTAAGAAGCCATCCAATAAAGCAGCCGCCGTATCCATGGCTGAGATGGAGATAGATGTGGTAGTTACAGGCAAGGTTGTTGATTCCCAAGGGGATGGGTTGCCGGGTGTCACGGTTTCTGTACCCGGAACTTCTATCGGAACAGCCACAGACCTGGAAGGAAAATATAGCCTGTCTGTAGGTGAGGGTGCGACCTTGGTATTTTCATTTATCGGTTTTGAAAGTCAGCGGGTATCGATTGGAGATCGAAGCATCATAGACATCGTGCTTTTGGAGGATATGTCTTCTTTGCAAGAGGTGGTGGTGATTGGGTATGGAACGCAACTTCAAAGGGAGGTGACGGGTTCTGTTGCCACGCTTGAGGCGACACAGCTTCAGGATCAGCCTGTGGGTCAGTTTACCCAAAAACTTCAAGGAAGGTTGGCAGGCGTACAGATAAGTCAGGCATCCGGTACACCAGGTGGTGGTATGGCTATCAGAATCAGGGGAGCTGCATCCATTAATGCCGGGAACAACCCTTTGTTCGTTGTCGATGGGTTTCCGATTGTGGGAGATATTAACAATATAAATCCCAATGAAATAGAAAGTTTCTCGGTTTTGAAAGGTGCTTCCGCAGCGGCTTTATATGGATCTAGGGCGGCAAATGGGGTGGTACTTATTACAACCAAGCAGGCAAAATCCGGCCAGACATCTGTTCAGGTAAATGTGATTCAGGGCGTAACGCAGGTTCCGCAAAGGGGAAGGGCCAAACTGATGAATGCAAGGGAGTTTTTGGAAGACAGAAAGGCGATTTATGAAGATAAAATTAAATATGAAGGATTTACCGGGGGCGTACCAGAACTCTACCAAAATCCAGAATCCTATAACGGACCGGACACGGATTGGTATGATGAATTGCTTCAGGGCGGTACACAAAACAGCTATAACCTCTCATTTTTAGCAAACAAAGATAATTTTAGTTCGGCTACTACGGTGGGTTATTTTGAAGAGAAAGGGGTTGTTATCAATACTGGATTTAAAAGGTTTTCCCTTCGTACAAACAATGAATATAAAATCAACGACAATATGCGTGTGGGAGTAAATCTGGCACCAACCTACCAAACCAGTAAAAATCAAGCGACTGATGGATTTTATAGTATATTGTATTCAGCCATAATAACGCCACCTATCTTTTCACCTGATGATGTGGATGCAAACGGCAATCAGATGATCAGTTTCACCGGACCCGGTTTGTTTACATTTCCAAACTGGAAAAAAACAATGTTAGAAACCGAAGACCGATCCGCAAATATTCGGCTTTTGACAAATGCTTATTTTGAGGCAAAATTTCTTTCAAACTTTACCTTCAAGAGCTCGGTTTCTGTTGATTTGGGTGCAAGTAAAAGAAGGATTTTCAATCCCTCAACGGCAGGTGGAATTTTCGCCACACCGCCAAGGCTAGCTACTGGTTCTTATAGAACGGAGACATATGATTCCTGGCTGACCGAAAACACCCTGAATTACAACAAAAGCTTCAATGATCATTCTTTGGATGTCATTGCGGGATATTCAGCTCAGAAATATACGATGGATAATAATGTTTTGACCGGTACAGGGTTTCCTGATGATGAAGTAGGTTGGATAGATGCGGCGGCAATAAGGTATGGAAATAGTAACCTTTCGGAATGGTCCCTTCTTTCCATGTTTAGCCGAATAAACTATAATTATAAAGGAAAATATTTGTTGTCTTTATCTGCCAGGAGAGACGGTTCTTCCCGTTTTGGTTCGGAAAACAGGTGGGGTACTTTTCCGGCCGTATCTGCCGGATGGATCATTTCTGACGAAAGTTTCGCAATGGATTGGTCAAAAGTAAGTTACCTGAAGTTGAGGGCGGAATATGGTCATGCTGGTAATTTTAACATAGGTAATTATAGTCAGTTCGGCAATATTGCCACTACCAATTATATTTTTTCAAATTCTCTTGCCCAAGGAAGAAGCCCTGTATCCATTGGCAATCCCTTTCTGACATGGGAAACTACAGTCGGTACAGACATAGGTATGGATATTGGTCTATTGGATGATCGAATTTCCTTAGTGTTGGACTTCTACGACAAGAGAACCACAAACATGTTATACCAAGTAGATATTCCCTTTGGAGCAGGATTTCCAAACATTCAGGATAACATAGGTGAGTTTCATTTTTGGGGGTATGAATTTGGTGTAAATGCACGGGTAATCCGAAGTGATTTGTTTACTTGGAATGCTGATTTCAACATCTCCTTCAACAGAAATAAAGTTATCCAATTAGGGACCAACAATACACCCATCGGAGGAATAGGGAATTATTCATCTACCATTTGGAAGACTGAGGTTGGTCAACCTATCGGTCAGTTTTACGGATATGTTTTTGACGGGATTTACAAGACCCAGGAAGAGTTTAATTCACAACCCAAGCATGTGACCTCTCGCGTTGGTACCATTCGGTTTAAAGATGTCAATGAGGACGGTATTATCAATGTTGATGACAAAACATATATAGGCAACCCCAATCCGAAATTCTTTTTTGGAATCAACAATAGTTTTGGCTATAAAAATTTCGACATGAATATTGTTATGGCAGGGTCTTACGGTGGCAAGATGTACTATTCTCTCGCCGAATGGTCAGAAACCTTGGAAGGGATTTTCAATGTGGAAAAGTATATGGCAGATCGATGGAGGTCTCTTGAAAATCCAGGAAACGGAATTGTCGGTAGATCCTTATCAGGCACCACTGAATTTCCGAGGAACGTTCAAGACAGGCTTGCGCTGGATGCGTCTCATTTGACAGTTAAAAATATTACTATCGGCTATACATTTCCAGATTTTAACAAGCATTTGAAGTCTGCAAGAATTTTCACCAGTATCCAGCAGGCGTTGGTCTTGACAAGGTATAAAGGAGCAAATCCAGAAGCAAGTTGGCAAGGCCTAAATGGTCTGCGAGAAGGGGTTGATATCAGCCCTTACCCCATTCCGAGGACGTATGCTTTAGGTATAAATTTCAATTTTTGAAAAACAAAAAGGTAAGAAAATGAAAAAGATAGTAATAATTCTAATCACGGTCATTTTAGCATCTTGTTCCGACGATTTCTTGAATTTGGTTCCTGAAAGCTCCATAACCTCAGGTAATTTCTATAAAACAGAAAGTCATTTTGATCAAGCTCTGGTAGGGGCATACGGATCTGTAAGGTCAACAAAAGGTTCCGTTGCATCTTGGGTCATGGGTGAGATGAGGTCAGACAACACGCATTTGGAATTTAACATTACAAATAGGGGACCTCAATTCATTGAAAGGGAATATACGGATTTCTTTATGGACGATGTCAATAGTGGCATGGTAGCCGATAAATATAATTCCTGCTATGTAGGCATTGGAAGGACCAATGAGATTCTGGCTTCGGTTCAAGAAGGGTCTTTTTCTCAAGAATCCAAGGACAGGATTATAGGTCAGGCAAGTTTTTTGAGGGCCATGTTTTATTTCGAGTTAGTCAGGTATTTTGGTGGGGTTCCGTTATATCTCGCTCCTGTCAAAGGTGCCAGTGATGCTTATCTTCCCAGATCCGGAACCAATGAAGTGTATCAGGCAATCATTGGCGATCTCGAAACTGCCATCCAAAAGTTACCTCTTCCTTCTTTTCCCCAAAGCGGAAGAGCGAATCAAGGTGCTGCACGTATGTTACTTGCTGATGTATATTTGACGTTGAAAGATTACCCAAAAGCAGAAGTTGAATTAAAGCAGATTTTAGGGATGGGATATTCACTGTTAAACAGTTATAAGGATGTTTATAGGTTAAACAATAAGAATAGCGTAGAATCTATTTTTGAGGTCCAATATCAGCAAGGTAATCAGGGACAGCAAAGTGATTTTCTCTACCCTTTTATACCGCTTTCCGCAAACGTTAGTTTGATTACAGGAATTGCATCACAGAATCTTCAGGGGGGAGGTTGGAATACGCCCACTTTTGAAATGATAGATGCCTATGAAGATGGGGATTTACGATTAGACGCTTCTATTGCCATAGTGGAAGGAACTGGTCAGATCGGCAATATGTTTATCGATGGGTTTAAAAGTCCAATAGATTATACCCCCACACCTGGTAAGAGGACTTATCCATTTATAAAAAAATACATGAATCCGCATTCCCTTGAGCGAAATACGGATGATAATTTCCCCATATATCGGTTTTCTGAAGCACTTCTTTCATTGGCCGAGGTCTTGAACGAGCAAAACAAATCTTCTGAAGCACTTGTTAATCTGAATAAGGTAAGGAATAGAGCTGGTTTAGAACCGATTATGGGGACAAATCAGAATGAATTGCGAGCGATTATTGCCCATGAACGACGTATTGAATTGGCTTTTGAAAATAAAAGATGGTTGGATTTGATTAGGACAGACAAAGCAATTGAAGTTATGAACGATAATGGAGAGTACCTTAAAGAGTTTTACTCCGGTGAATCATATATTCCTGAGATGAGTTATAATGTTACTCCAAATAAGTTGCTATTTCCCATTCCATTAAGAGAGATTCGAAT
>JBBQXZ010000256.1:0-6969 GCA_038209145.1 Cytophagales bacterium
CAAAAACAAAACCTAAACAATAAAAAAACCATCATCATGAAGCCTATCATCGCCCCAGTAAAAGCAGACGACAAAGAAGCTGTAACCAACCTGCAGGCCGCCCTGCTTTTTTTGTTGACTAAAAGTGTTTATAAAACGTACGATGCTCCCAATAGCCCAACCGAAGGGGAGTTAAAGGAGTTAAAAGCAAAATTGCTGGAGGAGATACAAAGTGGCTTTTATGGCGATGTCACTAAACGATTGGTTTTTATTTTTCAAATACAGCAAAGCCTGGGAGATAATTTTAATGGAGTAGTTGAGGAAGAAACTGCCGCCAAACTAAACGAGGTGCTGAAAGGGTTGGGGGCTTTTGATAGTGGAGAAAATAAGTTTTTGGTAAAAGGGTTTGTCCGCTCGGTTTACAATAAGGGATTTGCGAATGCGATTGTACGGGCTTTCGATCGCGATATGCGCCGATTGGATTTCCTCGGTGAAACACTGTCCAATGAACTGGGTCACTACGAAATTCAATACAGTTCCCAACAATTCAACCGTAACGAAAAAAACAGCGCCGACTTGCTCATTCAGGTATTTGATAAAATGAATGGGGTTGAAGAAAAACTGCTGGCAACATCTGATGTATTTTATAATTCTTTGCCTGTGCAGGAGATCAATATTGTCCTTCCGAATGACAAACCGCAAAAACCGGAATGGGAGCTAATGAATGAAACAATCTTGCCACTTTTAAAAAATCAAAAACAAGCTTTATTTGAATTGGCGGAAAGGTTTTCGGATCTACCTCCGCATGAACTTAATCAAAACGACATCGGCTTTCTGACCAATGAGACAGATTTTGATGAAATCCAGATCAGGCAATGGTCGCAGGCTTACCTTTATGAGTCGCAAACAGATATAATTTCCGCCGAAATATTTTTCGTGTGGTTTAGGCAAGGTCTTCCCGCTGATTTGACAAAATTAATTGCAGTTGGCACTGAATCTCTCTCACAGCACCTTATCGATGGAGTCAATAACACCATTATTTCTCCAAAAAATAAAAGCTGGTGGATTGAATTCCAAAAAATGTTGAAGGCATTCATTGCAAACTTTTACCTCGCTCCAGCCAAAGAAGGCGAGAGAGCTAGTTTTGGGGAAATTATCAATGCTCCGGGTTCAGACTGGATCAGGAAAGAAAAAATTAATCAAATTGCTTTTTTGGCCGAGGTCCTTGATCCCGATGCTGATGATTATAAATCAAGGCTTGAGGAAATAGATTTGACATCAGATGAACAAGCAACGCTGAAGCAAACGCTTAAACTGGCAAAAATAACTGATCGCAATCCATCACTTATGAAAGCCCTTCAGCCATGGCTGGATAATGAATACGAGGATAACCTGAAGGGCTTATGTAAACTTGAAACTACTGCCTGGATTGATTTGGCCTACACATACGGCAGTGCTCCAGGCACGTTTGCTGAACCAGAAGATTATGCTTTGGCTATTGAAAAAAATATTGAAACACGTTATCCTTCGACTTTCCTATCGCAAAAAATCAAAGAGGAAACCTTCCTTGGGGGGAATGAGACTGTCGTTCATCTCGCCAAGGTATTAGATGAAAATACATCATTCGATATTGTAAAAGACGATATCGAAGTTTTTGCCGGTAATCTTAAGCTCTCCGACAATGAAAGGATGCTGATGCGGCAAATACAAAACCTTAAACAGACAGGGGCAGACTTTACCGTTATAGAAATTCTGCTGAATAACAATTTTACCAACATTGAAAAAATTGCCAACTCAACTCCTTTGCAGATTGAGCATATTCTTGGAGAAGAATTGGATTCCGAAAGGATCCAACCTATATATACAAATGCTGTTGGCATTAGTACTTTGGGCATAGGCATGATGGGTTATGTCCAACCCATGTTCGTCAATCTTTCTGCCTATGCTGTGGGAAATTCCAAACCAGCAGAGAAACAACTTAGTAATCCTACATTACGGAGGCTTTTTGGCTCGCTTGAGCAATGTGCTTGTACCTCTTGCAGGTCGGTATTAAGTCCTGCGGCATATTATGCGGATCTGTTGAAGTATATCGATTCGGCTTCTCTAGCTCGCTATGTGTTGGAAATCAGACGTCCCGATTTATTCGACCTTGAACTTTCCTGCAATAATGCCACTATAGAGCTTCCGCATATCGATTTGGTAGTGGAGATTTTAGAAAATGCAGTGGTACTTCCTCTTGTGGTTCAACTTCCGTCAAATGTAAACGCAGAAGAGCAACTTGCCAAAAATCAAATTGGAGCAGAAATCAGGCAGGTTCTTCAGCAAACCGCCGAAGACATTATTGGAACTTTAATTGCTGAAAAGGATAATCACAGTGTTACCCGGCTACGCCCTGACAAACCGGGTGTTTCGTATTGGACTGTTAAAGACCCATATAGGAGGTGGCTGATAACGATAAGTAAGGAAGCCTTTGGCTCTGCTGCCAATATAGTTGCCAATACAGGGTTTGATATCCAACATACCGATTTCGGGATTTTAACCGAGTGGCTTGATGGAAATGGCAATGAACAAACATTGCCAGCCAGACTGAAGGTGCCTTTTGAACAGCTGCTAAGGAGCAACATGGGGAGTGCAAAGAGTCCACACTCAATTAAGACGTATAAGATAACAACAAACATAGAATCAAGACAATGGACAGTAAATTTTGCCACGGGCATAAAAATATCAACGGGCTTCGGCCTGACATCAACTAAAAAACTAATAACCATTGAATCCGAAGATGGTTTGACAAAGGAAATATCGGAGTATAATGAAAGAACCATAGATGCTGTAACAAAAGGATTGGATGAGGGAAGGAGGAAGAGCATATTAAAGACAGGCAGAAAAAATAAAAATGAGTCGATTGAAAAAACAGGCGATTCGTGGATTATCACAGGGCATTACAAAGTTCAACTTTTTCATACTATTTCTGAATTTGCCATTGAGGGGCTGACTTATCAATCTACTGCGACTGACAGGAAATTATTGGTAAAACCACAGAATAGAAATCCGCTAGCCTATCAAAAAATAGCATTGGCCGCAAGCCATTTCCCGTGGTCCTTACCCTACGACCAGCCACTTGCCGAAATCAGGTTATTACTGGAGAAAGCCGGACTGCCATTAGCCGAAATACAGCAAACAACATTACCGGCAGGTACGGAAAACAAAAATTTCAGCTGGAGTATTGAACAATTAAACATATCACAAGCGCAGACCGATATTATTCTAACGCCACTCATGGGTGAGCAATTATGGTTGGCATGGGGGTTGCGGAAAACAGGCAACTTGTTTGAAGTCTATGATCATTTGGCACAGAAAGCCATCCGTTCCGCAACAGGTATTGATCTGGTGAAATCCGTATCAATCCTAACAAAACAGGCTGGCATTTCAATTGCGCAACTCGGGGAATTGCTGGCTTGTCCGTATTATTTAAATCCAAATCACCTTGTCAGCATTCAATATAACCAATATTGTGAATTGGATAAAACTGAACTTTCAAGCACTTCTGATGAGGCCTTTTTTGACAGGCTTCATCGTTTTATCCGACTTTGGTTTGTCACCCGGTTGAACATGTCCGACCTCGATCTGCTCCTTTCACTATTTCCATCGCAGGCTGGGGCATTGAGAGATCAAGAGGTGTTTATTCAAATTGCCAATATTCAGGGACTCCAACAAAAACTTCAATTACCGATATCTCTGATACTTGCCTTCTTCCACGTGTTTGACAATAAGAGAAGAAGTAATTTTACAAATGGCGAAAGTGGATTTTCAGGTTCATTGTATGAAGAGATTTTTCAAAACAAGATCCTTAAGAACAATACAGACAGCGAATTTGAATTTCAGAAATTTAATGGCCTAAATGGAGCACATCCAACAACACTGGCCAATTTGGTATCCCATATTTCGCTTTGCCTTGCCGTTCACCCTGATGATATCCACCACCTTGTTCGAAGCAACCTACAGGATTTCAGCAACCTGCCTGTAACCATCCGTGTACTGCATAATATTTGGCGTCATGTACGTTTATTAAAGGCTCTCAAGGTTGGAATTAAAGAATATATTGCCGCCTTAAAGCTCATTTCTCCAGTTGCCAAAATATTTTCAAGCCCGGTTGCACTATTGGATTTTTGCACCGAAGTTTCATTTATTTCCGCATCAAATATAAAAGCAACTGAATTATCAGCTGTGCTGGAACCAGGTTCCCAAACCAACCTAATCCCAAGTGAAGCAGTTTTTAACCTACTGACCAATTTACAGACGCAACTTCGACAGACTGGTGAACCTGACGCACAGAATACAAGTGGAACGGAATTACAAAGAGAAAAGCAACTGGGAGTAATGTTGCAGGTTTTATCGACCATAATTGAAACTGATAAAGATATTATTCGAGAACTCATTTCAAATAAGATCTTTACAACTGCACAAGCAGCAGTTTCAGCGAGAGATTATTTTTTGGCAAACGCATTTTGGCGTGAATCCAATACCATTTCATTACTTGGCATCGAAACAACAATAGGGTACGCCATTATTTTAAAATTAAGAAAATTCAGCCTGCTAAATGAGCATTGGAAGGTGACCAACATACAGGCAACATGGTTTCGCAAATCGCTTACCAGTCCGGGTTTTGCGGGTATTATTCTTAACAGGCTGCCGGTTGCGGCAAGAAACACTCCGGTAATGTATCGTGACTGGAAAAGATCCACCATTCTCTTTTCTGTGTCAAAACAGGAATTTATCAGTGAAATTTTATTGGCAGAATATCTTACCGTCCTAGGCAATGCAGGTACCCGTACCAAGCTTAACAATGCTAGACGACTCCTGGCGAGAGACTTGGATATTGACATTTCCGAAGTGAATCACGGAGCTGTGTGCATGGGTATGGACATTGCAAATCAAATCAACAGTAATCCAACAGCTGCGTTAATCCAGGAACAGTTTGACCCCTTAAAATTTACCGGTCTGCTGCGGTACCTCTTCCTACTCAAGAAATACGGCCTTACTAAAAACGATATCAATAGTCTTTTCCGGTCACCTGCCAATATGCCTTCGGTACAAATAGCACGTCGGGTATTAACACAACTCTTTCCTGATAGCTTTGAACCCGCCTTGCGACAAATCAATGACCAGTTGCGAATTGGACAGCGCGACAGGCTTGTTGATTACTTATGTGTTATAAAAGACATAAAAGATTCCGACAGGTTATTTGAGCATTTCCTGATTGACGTACAGATGCAGCCGTGTATGCGGACTACCAGGCTGTTGCAGAGTGCGGCAGCGGTTCAATTATTTGTTCACAGGGTGTTGATGAACCTTGAACAACCCTATGTAAAACCAGATTATTTTGACCAAAAGCGTTGGGAGTGGACACAAAACTACCGTGTATGGGAAGCCAACCGGAAGGTGTTTTTATACCCCGAAAATTGGTTGTACCCAGAGTTGAGGGATGATAAGACAGAGATTTTTAGAAGCTTTGAGAATAATATTCACCAGGATGAGTCAAATGACGCTAATTCCAAACAGGCACTTATTGATTACACAGCGTCACTGGCAGAGCAAAGCAAGATAATTGTCATGGGGATGCATGAATATGAAAGCACTGGGAAAAACCTATTCCAGGTTGGCAGAACAATCAATAACCCGTATTCTTTTTACTGGCGTGAGGCAACAAACGATGCCATCGGTACAAAATGGACAGGATGGAATAAAATTGCCCAAAATTTATCCTCCGACCACTTGGTCCCATTCAGCTATCTTGGTGAAATATATATATGCTGGCCAGAAATAAACAAAATCAAGGAAAACAGTAAAGACTATTACGAAGTAGGACTTTCTTGGATTAAAAAAACAGCAAGAGGCTGGTCGGAAAGTAAAAACAGTTATGATAAAATAAAAATAGAAACACTTCTCAACAGGGATGAAAGGAGCATTTTTTTGTTGAGAACTGATGAAAATAGTTCAAATGCAGATCAGGTAAATATTGAATTTTATCTGGCTAAACCGCGCACTCAAAGCTCTTCAAGTCCCTCAAACAATTTCCCGGTACTTCTTTTTGAGACTCCATGGACAAGCGGAATAACAATATTCACCATTAGTTTTAGAACTTTTATCCGATATGCCGACACAAAAAGAACGGTGGATGCAAGATTTGGTTATCTCTATATACAAAGGCTTTACCCGATAGGCCAGGATCCAAATGCTTTCAGACCAGGCAATGACACGAATTGGTCTCCCGCATATCAGGAAGGGGTTATTAGCATTCGAATATTAACTATCAGCAACAATCACCAAATAAACCTTGTGGCTCAATCTGACCAATCGGATAGCCCAGACCAATCTTTTGGCGGATCATCGATAACATTAACAGTGGGAAAGAACCTACGGTATGCCTGGAACGTGGTTTTCAATCTTCCAAAAGATCCTGAGCCACAGATAAAATCCGTAAATGAACCCGTTAATATGTCTCTGATAGGGGCATTTGGCCTATTCAAAGATAAGGATGGAGCGTGGTTGGAAAACAAACAGATACAGCCTTTGGAATTAATACCCCCTCCAAATGCTTATTTCTTTTGTTCGGGATTAAAAGAAAGCCGCTACTCGTCATCCAAAATTGAAATTCCGAATCAACTTGTAATCTCCTCCAAGTCGACTCAGGAAAGTTTTTTCTGTATCAGATCATCCAAGTCATTCTCTTTAAAAAACTCCAGGGCAAGATTTTGGCAAATTGAGGAAGGGTCAAATAAATTTCTTGTCCCTGTTGATGAAACAGTTACGGCTCCGGTTACCCGTAACATTTTACTTACAGGACATCAGGAATCAAATCCTATCAAGAAACTGTCGATGGCCGAAATCCCATCATTATTTGATTATCAGTTAAGACCTGATTTCCTCACGGACAGCTTTGGGAAAAAGGAGATAGAGCTGGCTTACGATGCCATACGTATCCCGGCGTCA
>JBBQXZ010000257.1:0-6967 GCA_038209145.1 Cytophagales bacterium
ATATAAAGTACTAATTTTAATAAAAGTGATTGCTGATTGACAAATCCCGGATTATTTCTCCGGTTTTCATTTCAAAAAGGCAAAGCCTTCTCACTGGGCTTTAAATTCCACGCACCTGTTAACAGGTGGAACGATTATAACATCAGGATCACGTAAATCATACTCCAGACCATGCTACCAGGAAAAAAAGCTCATAATTATAAACCTCCCGTACCAACAACCAGCTGGGGAAACTTGAACACTCCCAAACTTTTGCCTAGACTGGCACCACCCGCGGCACACAGGCAATGAAAACAGCGAAAAAGGAAGAAATAGAATAATTTCCAATCTTCCTGAGTTCAATCGCCAAAGTGAATTTGATGGTTCGAATATTTGTTGCTATTAAAAATTTTTATTCTACCTGGTTAAGGATGCGGTGCCCACCTTTCATAAGGTGTATATCCTTGAGGAAGAGTTCTACATCAGATTTCACCATATCTTCTACCAACAAAGCCAAGTCGTACTTTGGTTTCCATCCCAATTTTGTCATGGCTTTTGTAGGATCACCGATCAACAATTCAACCTCTGTGGGTCTAAAATAAGCATGGTCAATTTCTACCAAAATATCACCTGGGCTGACCTTAAATTGATCGGTTCCAAGCATTTCTTTCGCCTTAACCGCATCTATTTTTTCCAAAATCCCTTTCTCATCTATACCTTCTCCCTCAAACCTGAGGTAGAACCCGATTTCTTCAAACGCCATTTTGATGAAATCCCTAACCATGGTCGTGACGCCGGTTGCGATGACATAATCTTCCGCAACGTCTTGCTGGAGTATTCTCCACATAGCTTCTACGTAATCTTTGGCATGACCCCAGTCCCTCTTGGCATCCAAATTTCCCATAAACAGACTTTTCTGAAGCCCCAATCCGATCTTAGCTACCGCTCGGGTAATTTTTCTTGTCACAAAAGTTTCTCCCCGAAGTGGAGATTCGTGATTGAATAAAATACCGTTACATGCAAACATGTTGTACGCTTCCCTGTAATTTACAGTAATCCAATAGCCATATAACTTGGCAACTGCATAAGGAGAGCGAGGATAAAAAGGTGTCGTTTCGGATTGTGGTACTTGTTGCACAAGTCCATAAAGTTCAGAGGTAGAAGCCTGATAGATCTTGCAAGTCTTTTCCATTCCCAAAAGCCGTACCGCTTCCAATATTCGCAAGGTGCCTATTCCATCCGCATTGGCCGTATATTCGGGCGTATCAAAACTCACTTTGACATGGCTCATGGCCGCCAAATTGTAAATTTCATCCGGTTTGGTCTCCTGGATGATTTTCGTGAGGTTCATGGAGTCCGTCAAATCCCCATAATGCAAAAATAACCGCTTGTTTTCGTCGTGGGGATCCTGATACAGGTGGTCAATCCTGTCTGTATTGAAAAGAGATGCTCTTCGTTTGATGCCGTGCACAATATAGCCCTTCTCTAAAAGTAATTCAGCCAAATAGGCTCCATCCTGACCCGTAATTCCCGTAATTAATGCTGTTTTCATAATTTTAATTGAACAAAAGCTTTCAAGTTTACAATATAGTTTTACAATTTTACCTGCTTAAAATAGTGAATGTTTTCCAAAAACCATTCATAGGTACGGCGGATTCCATCCTCTAAGGGAATGGAAGCTTTCCAACCCGCATCAGCCATTTTGGAAACATCCATTAATTTGCGGGGTGTGCCATCGGGTTTGCTGCTATCCCAAACAATCTCACCTTCGTGCCCAACTAACCGCTGAATCATACTGGCCAACTCTTTGATCGTAAGGTCTTCTCCTGTGCCAACGTTGTACAAGTTATCAGCAAAATCATTTTCCAAAGCAAAAATGACAGCGTCCGCCATGTCATTGACATGAAGAAATTCACGCATCGGGTTTCCTGTTCCCCAAAGGATCACCGCTTCATGATTTCGGGTTTTGGCCTCATGGAATTTACGAATCATCGCCGGCAAAACGTGACTGGTTTCCAAATCAAAATTGTCATGGGAACCGTAAAGATTGGTAGGCATCAAGCTGATAAAATCTTTGCCAAACTGTTTTCTAATTGATTCACATGCTTTGACTCCGGAAATTTTTGCCAATGCGTACCATTCATTGGTTTCTTCCAAAGGTGAAGTGAGCAAATATTCTTCTTTCAAGGGCTGGGGTGCCAGTTTTGGATAGATGCATGAACTTCCCAAAAAGATAAATTTTACCACCCCTGATCGAAGGGAATTATCTATCAAGTTGTTTTGAATTTGCATGTTCTCCATCAAAAAGTAGTATGGATAATTGTTGTTCGCAAGGATTCCCCCTACCCTTGCGGCCGCATCAATTACCACTTCTGGTGAGGTTGTTTCAAAAAAATCAGAAACTTGTTGCTGCGATTTTAAATCTAATTCCTTGCTGCTTACCCCAATAAGGTTGGTATATCCTTTTTTCTCCAATGCCCTCCATATTGCGGAACCTACCATTCCCAGATGGCCTGCAATGTAAATTTTTGTTTCTTTTTTAAGCATTTTGTTTATTGTAATTAAGCTAGCAAGTTGGGTTCTTCCTTCTCCAAGCGTTCGTAAATTTTTTTCACATCCTGGGCATATTTTCTATCCAACACTAAAATAGCATCTCTGGTCTCTACCAAAATAATATCATTTACTCCCAGAAACTCCACTTTTTTGTCAGATCCCAGCATAAGGTTTGTCCCTGACTTTCGGGGATCATCTTCTGAAATATACTCATATAATGCCTCAAATGAACCCATGTCAGACCAAGTGAAGGAAGAAGCAACTACCCGAATTTTATCTGATCTTTCCATTACCGCATAATCGACGCTGATAGAAGGGATTTTCATGCTTTCCTCTTCAGGCAAAAACCCGTCATTATTTTTAATAAAAGCTTCCTTCGATGTTTCATAAACCTTGGGTTCATATTTTTTTAACTCTTCCAAATAGACTCCGGCTGAAAAACAAAACATTCCGCTATTCCATAAGAAATTTCCCGATTTTATGAATTCTTCCGCGGTTTCTTTGTTTGGCTTCTCCCGAAAGGACAACACCTTATTCCCTCCGTATTCAATGTATCCAAAGCCTGTTTCAGGCTTGGTGGGGCGAAGGCCGAAAGTAACTAGAAATCCCTCCTTAGCCAGACGAACGGCTTCAAGAATTGCTGATTCATAAGCTTGGGCATTTTCAATCAAATGGTCTGATGGTGTAATCAGTAGTATATCTTCTAAATCGCAGGAAAAAGCAGCAAAGGCAATGGCTGCTGCCGTGTTTCTCGGGGCAGCTTCAATAATTTCCTGATAGGATAAACCTACCAACAACGCTCTTGATAATTCAAAATTGTCTTTACCACCAACTACCAAAACATGATCGCAGACCTGCTTATTTCGTTCTACGGTAAGTTCAAATAACGATTTCCCATCAAATAACGGAAGATATTGCTTGGGCTTAGATTTCCTGGAAAGAGGCCAAAGGCGGCTACCCACCCCTCCTGATAAAATAACATTGGTAATTTTCATCGCTCTTAATAAAAATTTAAATATCAATCAAAATAACGGTCCCTGATTTGCGCAGGATAAGTTGATAAATGGAATACCTAATCAGGTGCAAAAATAAATAAAAAAATGGATAACTTTTAAAAATCAACAAAATACATCCCAACTAATTCAAATTCTCCCTGTTGGAGAACACATCTAGTAATTCATAATCCTTGAATTAGCGAATTCATAAACTAAATTTACATGGTTTAGATTGGTATATCAGTTGGTATTGAATAATTTTGTTTTCAAACTACCGCAAAATTAATGAACGATAAGAGTAATTGGTTCGTCATGTACACTGCTCCAAGGGCTGAGAAAAAAGTTGCGCAGCGATTAGAGGAGCAGGGCACTGAGGTATATTTGCCAATGATTGAAGAAGTAAGGCAGTGGAGTGACCGAAAAAAGAAAGTCCAGCGTCCTCTCTTCAACGGATATTTATTCGTTAAAATCAGCAAAGATCGGCTATGGCAAGCCTTGCAGGTAAGTGGTGCCGTGAAATTTGTCAACTTTTCGGGAGAACATGCTACTATTCAGCAAAAAGAATTGGATACCATCCGAAGGATCATCGAAACAGGTGTAGCCGTTGAGGTAAATAATGACCCTATTGAAAAAGGAGAAAAGGTTAAAATTTTAGGAGGGGCACTGGTGGGGTTTGAAGGAGAGTGTGTTCAAAAGTCCAATCAGGATTATTTTATTATCCGTATTCCAAGTATTTACCAAAATATGCTGATAAACATCCCACGCAAATTTCTGGAAGTAATTAAGGAGTGATCTCAGGATATGGATTTTATTTATTGAAGTTGACTTTTTTCTATCGATGGTAAATTCATATATTAGCCACCTTACAGGTATAATTTTTATATTCTAACACTCAATACTTATGGAAAAACACCTTTATCAAAGTGGCCTAATCGGTAATTGTAGCTATCTTGCCCATGTCGAAAAAGATACAAACATCAGCTGGCTTTGCTTTCCAAGGTTTGACAGTGACTTTATTTTTGGAGGTATGCTGGATAGAAACAAGGGAGGTGAATTTACAATTCTTCCCCAAAATGGCGCATATTCATCTGAGCAGTCATACTTAGAAAACACCAATATTCTCCAAACAAAAATAGTATCCTCTTCCGGGGATTCTTACACCGTTACGGATTTTGCGCCCAGGTTTAATAACTTTGACCGGTATTATAAGCCGCTAATGCTTGTCAGAAAAATAGAGCCAATTGAGGGTGAACCAAAAATAAAAATCAAATGTCAGCCAGTTTCTGATTACGGTAACCGCATACTGACACCCTCTTCAGGGAGCAACCACATTTCCTATTCAGGGGCAGAGCAAGAAATAAGGCTCACCACCAACTGCTCTATTGCCTACATCATGGAGGAAAAAGAGTTTCGAGTCAATAGGCCAATATACCTGGTATTAACCTATGGAAGACCATTGGAAGCCGCCATCGAGATGACTATCGAAAGTTTCTTGCATTCTACCATTCAATATTGGCGGGATTGGGTAAAATCCACCAGCATCCCAAATTTCAATCAAATAATGGTAGTAAGATCTGCCTTGGTGCTGAAAATGCACCAATATGAAGATACCGGGGCTATCATTGCTTCATCCACAAGCAGTTTGCCGGAGTCCCCCGGTTCTACCAGAAATTGGGATTATCGGTATTGTTGGATGAGGGATACCTATTATACGCTCAATGTCTTTAACCATCTCGGACATTTTGAGGAATTGGAGAGCTATTTTGAATACATCCAAAATCTTCCCACAGATAGTGAAGGAAGGTACCAGCCCCTCTATTCCATAACAGGTTCGGCCCTTTTGGAAGAAAAAATAGCCGACTTGGATGGTTACTTGCAAAACAAGCCCGTCAGGTTCGGAAATCAGGCATATACCCACGTTCAAAACGATCTATATGGCCAAGTATTGGTCAGTCTTTTGCCACTATATGCCGACAAGCGATTTATAGAATCTGAAAAAAGCCACTCAAAACCTTTTATTCACAACCTGCTTTCCAAAATCGAAGCCACTATGGATGAAAAGGATGCCGGTCTGTGGGAATTCAGGAAACTCCAGCAGCAGCATTGCTATACCTTCCTGTTTCATTGGGCAGGGGCATGTTCTGCTATTAAAATTGCCGATCGCCTCAAAGACTCCAAGATGAAAAGCAAGGCACTGGAACTGAAGGCCAAAGCAATAGAAAAAATAGAAGCGTGCTACATACCAGAACTAAAGGCTTATTCCCAGGCAATCGGTACCACCAACATGGATGCCAGTACCCTCCAGCTTATTACCATGGGATATTTTGGAGACAATATCGAAAGGGCAAACGATCATTTAAAAATGCTGGAAAAAGACTTGTTGGCCAAAAATTTTCTTTTCTACAGGTATAAACATGCGGATGATTTCGGAGAACCAGAAACAACGTTTTTAATTTGTGCATTTTGGTATATAGAGGCTCTAGCCTGTGTAAATCGCTTGGACGAAGCCATTGAAGGGTTTGAAACGCTATCCAAACACTGTAATCACCTGAGGCTGTTTTCTGAGGATGTTGATCAGCATACAGGCAGCCAATGGGGAAATTTCCCTCAGACTTATAGCCATGTAGGGTTAATGAATGCCGCATATCGAATTGGGCAAAAAATAAACAAACCAGATTTCCTCGCCTAAATCCAAAAGGGGTTTCCTTAACAGAAACCCCTTTTTATATTTCTATGGACTAATTTATCCAAGGATTAATTACCTCTTCGGTTAGTATTATCTGAAGACCTGGTGGTGGTACCTCCTGTAGTCCCGGGCTGTCTTGAAGCCTGAACACTCGATCCATTTTGGTTGCCAGTAGGTGTACGCACACTTGGGGCCGATGCCCTTGGTTGGGAGTTAACAGGTCTGTTTACCTGAGATCTCGACGCAGGAGACGCAGTCTGTCGTTGGCTAGGTGAATTTGAGTTCATTTGGCTTCTTCGATCAGGCGTACCGTTATATTGCCGACTAGGTTGTGAAGTGACTTGACGCTGATTTGGTGATGCCTGAGGCCTTACCTGAGACTGTCTGGCCGCATCAACATTGCGCTGACTAGGTGCCGTGGTCGGTCTGGTAGCTTGGCGTTGTCTGGAAACCACTCCCTGTTGATTCACAGTTGGCGCTTCCCTACCAGAAATTCTGTTCGGAGCAGCTTGTTGTCGATTACCTTGTGAAGTTGTAGTTCCTACACGTTGCCTTTGACTGGGAAATGATTCTCGCGTTCCAGTCACTGTACCTGAATTTCCTTTAGCGTTCGAGTCTCGGAAATCCGGCATTGAAGGCGAATTTTTTTCCACATTTCTCCCTGATTCGGGGATGAGCGTAGTGCCTGCTTCAACCCTTCGTCCTGAACCCGCCGAGTTTCTGTTCTGATACGTTGATGTTTCTACAGCACGTG
>JBBQXZ010000258.1:0-6871 GCA_038209145.1 Cytophagales bacterium
CTCCTTAAGGCTATATGTAAGTATAGAACCCAATCTCATGAAACGCCTTTTTAAATCCTTAAAGTCTTACTTGGCAAGCAAGCTTACTTTCCAGCAGGAAAGTAAGTTCAGGACTTGGTTGGGCAGTAAAGAGGGCAAGACTACTTTTTCTGAATATGTCGAAACCATATATTGCGAAAATGAGGGAAATGAAATTCATCCCGAATGGCATGGAGATGAACTCCTAAAACGAATACTTGAAAAAAAAAGGATGACCAATCTTTCGATTCGGAAGGTTCGCACGCTTAATTTTAGCACTTGGATTTATCGCATAGTTGCGAGTTTACTGCTCTTATTTTTTTTGGGCAATGCTTGGTATGGAAGGATCCAGACATCCGGAGGTCAGGATGAAAAGCCGGAATTTGTCCCAGTTTTGATCACCAAACAAAATCCAAAAGGTCAAAAGTCACGGATAATTTTGCCCGATAGTTCGGTGGTATATCTCAACGCGGACAGTAACCTGTCTTATTTGCAAAATTTCGCAAAAGGCAGAGAGGTGACGCTTATTGGTGAGGCTTTTTTTGAAGTAAAATCCGATTCTTTGAATCCTTTTGTGGTAAAATCTCCCAAACTTTCTGCCACCGCATTGGGAACTTCGTTCAATGTCTCCGCATATCCCGATCAGCCCATAGAAACAGTTTCTTTGGCTTCCGGAAAAATAGTGGTAGCTACCAGCCAAGATACGCAGTCTGTTGTATTGAGTCCCGGCGAGGGGACAATTTTAAAGGACAATTTCGGAGAACTGACCAAGGTCTCCATCAATGCGGACTTATCTGCCTTATGGATGAAAGGTATTCTTCATTTTGATAAAGTCCCTTGGAGCGAGGTAATTATACTCTTGGAACGCTGGTACGGCGTGACCATTCACGTCACCGGGACTTGGTCCAATCCCACCTGTTCGGGATCTTTTGAGCAAAATGAATACTTGAATAATGTGCTTCGGGTACTGGGCCACAGCATTGGCTTTAGTCACACCATTTCTGGTAAAAATGTCACTATACACCTTAAATCTTAAACCTATGTTGGTATTCCTCTTTGCCTATCTCTTAGCTCTGCCGCCTCCTACTTGTAGCTCATTTGCTACATCAGAATCTTTATTGTAAACAATTAATTTTCCCAAAAGATGAAACACAGTTTATTTAATCACAACCCGTGGGTAAAAAAATGCTTCGGTAGCGTTTTGCTGCTTTGGGCCTTTACCTGCTTACCGTTACTAACCTATGGTGTGGATGCCAAGGCGAAAAGTATAGAGGATGTCATGGTCAAACTTGACACACGGTCGGGGAGCCTGGAAAGCATCTTGATTGAAATTGAAAAAAAGACAGTATTCAGCTTCTTTTTCACGGACAAAAGTATTCATGACGATACAGCAATTTACCTCCAAAAAACACGGGGTAGTGTAGCGGAAATTTTGATAGACCTCGCCACCCAAAGGCAGCTTCATTTTAAGCAGGTAAACAATACCATAAGCGTGAAATCCCTGGCTAGTGACCAAATCCCACTTGAAATTCAGGTGGATGAAGATTTTGTAGATGTTCGGGGAAAAGTCACCAGCCAAAGTGGAGAACCTATCCCCGGTGCTGCCATTTCCATAGCAGGATCCACTACCGGTACCATTACTGATATCGATGGAAACTATTCGATAAGTGTACCGGATAACGCCACCCTTGTGGTCTCCTATATTGGATATGCCCCACAGCGTGTACAGGTGGGTAATCGAACGGTAATTGACATCATTTTGGTGGAAGACATAGCAGCATTGCAAGAGGTGGTGGTAACCGCACTGGGTATTGAGCGCGAAGCGAAAAGCCTGGGATATGCGACTACCTCGGTGTCCTCAGAAGAAATGACCATCAACAGAACCCCCAACTTCATGAATGCCCTACAGGGTAAGGTGGCAGGTGTAAACATCACCAGCTTGGGATCCGGCCCGGCAGGCACCAGCAAAATAAGGATTCGGGGTCAGTCTTCATTTGGCGGACAAAACCAACCCCTTATGGTCATAAATGGTGTCCCGATAGACAATACCAACTTCGGTGCCAATCCTGGAAATCGGGGATCTGATGCTTCCAACACCGACCGCGGAAGAACCCGAGTTTCTGATGGTGGAGATGGATTGACGAGTATTAATCCGGACGATATAGAGACCATGACGGTACTTCGGGGAGCGGCCGCTTCTGCCTTGTATGGTGCGCGAGCCAAAGATGGGGTAATCATGATTACCACCAAACAGCGTAATAAAGGCACGGGATTGGGCGTGGAATTCAACACCAATTACACGGCAGACAGTCCAATGGATTTTACGGATTGGCAATATGAATATGGGCAGGGTGAAAACGGCATTCGTCCCACCTCTGCGAACCCAGTTTCTGGCGTATGGAGCTTTGGTGAACGATTTCAGCCGGGTATGACCCAAGTTCTTTTTGACGGGGTTGAGATCCCCTATGTGCCACAGCCCAGCCACCTTAGCACGTTTTACCGCCAAGGCCACACCTTCACCAACACCGTAACCGTATCTTCAGGTGGTGAATTTGGCGGATTTAGCCTGTCGGTATCCAACCTGGACAACCAAAGTATTGTACCAAATTCCGGATACAACAGGAAAACCGTCAATCTTGGATTCACGCAGGAGATTGCCAAAAAATTGGTGGTATCCGGAAACATGAACTATTCGCTGGAAGATATCAAGAATCCGCCACAGATAGCCGAACAAGACATGAGTACGCCAACTGTGATCAATACATTGGCCAACTCCATGCCACTTTCCCTGATGCAGGAAAAAATGGCAGATGCATCAGGGAATGAATTTGTGTATTCGCGCTTTAGAAACAGGACAAACCCATATTGGTCAACCTATGAAAAGTTTGACAATGTAAAGAGGGATAGGCTTTTCGGCAACATCACTGCCAGGTACAACATCGCCGATTGGCTGTTTGTCCAGGGAAGGATTGGGCAGGATTTCTATTCCCGTGATCAGGACTATAACTTCCCCACCGGAACCGCTTCCCTTCCCAATGCGCCAGTTGGCTTTGTGAATGGAGAGTATGTGCAGGACAACCGGAGGTTTAGGGAAGTCAACACTGATTTCCTGATTGCGGCGAATAAAAAATTCGGGGATTTTGGAACCAGCCTGACCTTGGGAGGTAATCAGATGTACCGAAGAATGGATAGGAATAACGTGTTGGTTACCGACTTCGTTGTCCGGGATTTATATACCGTCATGAATGGCAGGATAAAGGACCCGATCTATGAGATTTCAGAGCGACAGGTTAATTCCGTGTACGGGATGCTGGAACTTTCCTATCGGGATTATTTATTTATAAACGGAACGGTAAGAAACGATTGGTTCTCTACCCTTTCCCAAGCAAACAGAAGCATATTGTATCCGGCGGTGACCGGAAGCTTTGTGTTTTCCCAGCCCTGGGAGAATTTTCCGGAATGGATTTCTTTTGGTAAAATCCGCGCGGGCTATGCCGAAGTGGGTAGTGATACCGATGTCAGCCCTTATGCCGACAACCTGTTTTATCGGGTTGAGAACAATCAATTCCCCAATCCAGCAGGGCAATTGCAGCCAATTGGAGCGATCAATGCCTCTACGGTACCCAACGCCAATCTGAGACCCATGCGGGTTTCGGAATGGGAAACGGGCTTGGAAATGAAGTTTTTTGACAATCGCATTGGTTTGGATCTTACCTACTATGACAAGGTCACCAGTGATCAGATATTGGGGGCCCAAGTTTCTGATGCATCAGGCTACCTGACTCAATTAGTTAACGTAGGAGAAAGCAGTAACCAAGGGGTGGAGGTTCTTTTGTCAGGTGTTCCCGTACAAACAGAAAATTTCATGTGGGAAACAAGTATCAACGCATCCTGGAATCAAACCCAGACCCTTAGATTGGGATTAACAGAAGGGGATAGCGTCATCACGGTTGGCGCGGGTGTTTATGGAGGAGAACTCAGGCAGGTTGCCGGGAAACCGATGGGGCAAATCTATGGATTTGGTTATCGTAGAGACCCCCAGGGAAATATCGTTCATGACGCCAATAACGGCAGACCTCTCCGGACTGCTTTACAGATTCCATTTGGATCTGCGATTCCAATTTGGGTCGGTGGATTCATGAATACCTTCACCTATAAAAATTTGTCGTTTTCAACACTGATTGATTTTAAGCTGGGCCACAAAATGCTTTCCGGCACCAACTTCAACGCATGGCGGCACGGGTTGCACAAAGGCACCTTGGAAGGCCGTGAACAGGGATTTGTCATAGGCGAAGGCGTGAAAAATACAGGCTCTGCCGAAAACCCCAAATATGTACCCAATGATGTGCGAACCGAAGTTCAGACCTATTATGAAACCGTTCGGTCTGCCAACATGGTGGAAGAGTTTATCTATGATGCCGGATTTTGGAACCTAAGACAAGTTACGATCGGATACAACCTAACCCCTCATTTACCTCCTAATTTCTTCATCAAAGGATTGAGGGCAAATATTGTCGGCAACAACGTGCTGGTAATAAAGAAATGGGTACCCAATATCCATCCGGAAGAATTCGGATTCACTTCCGACAACTTGATGGGGTTGGAAGCGCACGGATTACCCGTCACACGTAGTATTGGTTTTAACCTAAACTTTAAATTTTAAAGACGATGAAAAATTTAGGTATAAAATTCACACAAAAATCACCAGGAGCTATGAAAAAAATTCTCTTATATATCTGTCTAAGCTTTGCCTTGCTTTTTCCGATGACAAGTTGTGACAACGGCTTCGACGAAATGAACATCAACCCGGTGCAGCCAACAGCCTTGGATCCCATCTACCTGATGAACAGGGCATCCCTGTTCTCCACGATTTCAAGTACGACCCTGAACTATGAATCCGCCATTGTGCAGCAAATCGTCTCGCCAAATGGCGGCGTACTTGCCGGAGCTAACTTCAATCAACTAAACAGGGCTTTCTCCATCGGAACCTGGAACAAGTATTACAGAGACGTACTCAAGCATACCACGGATGTCAAGGGATTTACCAAAGATATCCCGGCCAGGAATAATTTGTACCAAATGGCACGAATACTTCATTCCATGGCAGCCATGATCCTGACGGATACCTTTGGGGATGTGCCTTATTTTGAAGCTAGTTTGGGTTACCTGGAAGGTAAAGTCAATCCGGTATATGACCGACAGGAGGATATCTACCTGGATATATTAAACGAACTACAACAGGCGACTGCGGCATTGAGTACCTCTTCCAGGATAGAAACCGGAGATATATTTTATGGCGGCAATGTGGACAAATGGAAAAAATTGGGTTACTCCCTGATGCTTCGGGCAGGCATGCGGCACAGCAAAGTCAACCCAACCCGGGCTAGGGAATGGGTAGAACGCGCCGTGGCAGGAGGAGTGATGACTTCGAACGATGACAACATGCTTATTCGCCATGATTTCAACTATACCAATGAGCTGGGAAATACCCTAAATGCCACGGAGGCCAACAATTATTACCTTGCTGAACCCTTTGAGGAGTATCTCAATAACAAAAATGATCCCCGATTGGCGTCCATCGCAGTTCGATTTATCGGAGCGGGCAGTGGACCAGATCAAAATAATGCCCTGGCAGGAAACCCCGCCGCAGGTGTGACTTTGTCAAGAATTCCCGCGGACCAAATGGGTTTTCCCATGGGTTTTGACAATCAGACCATTGGGGGAGTTGTTACCCAGCGCGGGTTACGTAGTTTTTATGCTTTTTCCCAAGTTGACAGAACACGAATGGCAGCCAGGGATGCGCCGATTTTCCATGTGACTTATGCACAAACCTCCCTGCTTATGGCAGAAGCTGTCGTAAGGGGATGGATATCGGGAAATGCCGCCAATTTGTATGCGCAGGGTATCCGTGCAAACATGGAACAGATGAAAGACTATGGCCTTAATACGGCTATTCCGGAAAATGCAATAACCACTTTTATCGGTGCAAATCCACTGGATATGGGGAATGCCATGCAGCAAATCGGTGATCAATATTGGGTGGCTTCTTTCTTGAATGCCTATGAAGGATTCGCCAATTTCAGAAGAACTGGCTATCCTGCCCTCACTCCAAACCCATATCCAGGCAAGGATATCAGTGGTGACTTTATTCGTAGACTGTCCTACCCGGATGCTGAATTTTCCGTGAATAACGCCAATATTCAGGCTGCCGTGCAGCGTCAGGGTCCGGACAACCTGGACACTCGGGTTTGGTGGGATACAGCAGCTGGCGGTTAACAGCCCTTCAGACTAATAATTATCACGGGGAAGTCTGGTTTTATCAGACTTCCCTTATCTTGGTTTTTTCACAGCTATAATCCCAGTTCTATGCTATTCAAATTAAAAAATCTATTCCTTGTTGGCGTGTTGTGTTGTATCTGTTTTCAGTCTGCTTTTTCCCAACAGATTTCCAGAGAGGAAATGCTGTTTCTCACCCAGGAATGGGAAGGGGAAAGATTTGGGGACGGAAGACCTAAAGTTTCCGATGACCTGCTGAAAAGAATGAAACTGGTTACTCATGATGAGGCATGGGCTGTCATGAAAAATGCCGGTTACCTGTACCAATATGCTGACGGCTGGCAGGTAATCAATCCTGACAGTATTTTGATTGGAAGGGCCGTTACCGCCACATTTATGCCAGGGCGCCCTGACATACACAATGCCATAGATGAGCGGGGAAAGAAAGAAGGAAAACGCGGACAGAATTCCTGGCCCGTTGACTTGTTGGTTCAGGGAGATGTCTATGTAGTGGATCAATTCGGGATTCATGTGGATGGACCAACCATCGGTGACAACGTTGGAAACGCCATTTATG
>JBBQXZ010000259.1:0-6870 GCA_038209145.1 Cytophagales bacterium
AATATCCGCTGGTTTGCATTGGCCACTTTGTTGGCAATCTTTGCCTTAGTGAAAGTCGGGGCTTGGTACAAAAACTACTTGGCCGTCGAATCCAAGGACAAATCTGCCAAGAAACCACTCACTGCTCGCAACTTGAGTAACCGGCAAGTAAAGTCATCTGTAGGCATTTTATTGGTGCTGATCTTCTCCAAATACTTCTACATGGCTTCCATGTCCAGCTATTTCACTTTTTACCTGATCGAAAAGTTTCAGGTTAGCATCCCCCAATCGCAGATTTACCTGTTTGTTTTTCTGGCAGCCATCGCTGCCGGCACCTTTTTGGGAGGACCTTTGGGTGATAAGTATGGCAGAAAATACATCATTTGGATTTCAATCCTGGGATCTGCACCATTCACGCTTTTATTGCCTCATGTCGGGTTGGCCTGGGTGATAGGCCTTTCGGTCATTATCGGGGTTGTGCTGGCTTCCGCCTTTTCGGCCATTTTGGTGTATGCCCAAGAACTACTACCCGGAAGAGTGGGTATGATATCGGGATTGTTTTTTGGTTTTGCCTTTGGCATGGGTGGTCTAGGTTCCGCACTGCTTGGGAACCTTGCCGACCGGACAAGCATAGAATTTGTGTTTTTTGTGTGTTCTTTCTTACCTTTATTGGGTCTTGTTACTTGGGGTCTCCCTGATTTAAAGCAAACTAAATAGCACCGCATTAATTGTGAATTTTTCAATGGGGAAAGAAAAATCAAATTCGCAAATACACATTGTTTAAAAAACCAATATAATTATTAATTATAATGTATATTTTAATTATTTTTATTGAATTATTTGCAAAATAAGCAGCGACCTGTTACCTTTGAAATATCAAATAAAGACAAATGGTCTTTTATACTGTAGGATGATGAAACAGGCAGACATGCCCTCCGGTCTCGGGGGTGGGGAATAAAGGATAAAGCAAACATCGAGCTCGTGTTTTTGCCTAACTGCCCCGTGGAGGTTCGACTCCTTCTCATACAGCAGGTTATTTTGGGTTTATTGTTAATTGACTAAAGCTATGAGATTTTGTTTCATAGCTTTTTTTATTATGTATGCCCATGGGGCCAAATGTCTCTCAGAGAAAAAAGGGAACCCATCCTCCCCGTCATCTATTATCGAGGCAAGAAAAACTTGAACGTCGGAAATTTCTCAGACCTGTTTAAAAGCCATCCCAAGGAGGTAAACAACTATTTGCCACTACTCAAGCACATCTTTATCGACTTGAAGACCATTTGCAAAGACCAGCTTCTGGACATGCGCAGCAATATGATGACCGTCGCAATACTGGACCAGCAGTGGCGCATCATCCCTGCAAAACTCCAGAAAGACTTCGAACGCATCTTCCGACTGGTCCCGATAGCAGGTGCAAACATGAACTTTTGGAGATGATTGTTGTCTATCCATTCAATGTACCGGACATCACCGAGACCCACTTAAGGGAAACCATAAAATCCATTCCGGAACCTATAAAAGAAACTATCAGCCAACCTATACAAGGCTTATCGAGAAAGGGAAAATAGAAGGAAAACAGATTGGTATACAGAAAGGAGAACAGATTGGTGTACAGAAGGGCATAAAGAAAGGATAACTTGAAGTTGTTCTCACTCTTTATGATGACGGATTTGAAATGTCCAGAATAGCCAAAATCGTTAAATGCCGGAAGAGGAAGTGGTCAACATTCTGGAAAATAGCGGTAGGCTGAAATGAGTTTAAAGTTGATAAACGAGTCAACCATACGACAATTGACTTTCTTTACCTAAAGATTCATAACAAATTCCTTTTCGAAAAAGACTGTAATGCCTGTTTCAAAAATGTAGATCCGGTGAGAGTAGGTTTTAATTGAAAAGTTTGATAGCTTGAGAGAGAATTATTTAATAATTTAGAGGTTAAACTCTATTAAGTCAGTTATTTGTACCAATTTAAGTCGTATTGATCTATTATTTCAATAGTTTTTTTCAAAAAGAAAAAGAAATTAACATCATTTGCTCCGATGAGAGTTCCTTTCCTGAAAATTTTGTATTCTGTTTCAAGATAAATACTTCGGCTCGAAGGTTCATTACTTGATTTAATGAGTTTCCATTCAATTTTAAAATCCTAAAGCACGAAGGTTCCGTTTACTTCATTAATAATTTCCCATTTATGTTGCTCATATGTTAAAAAAGGTGGATGACTTCATACGCCTCATTATTTTTAAAGAATTTTTCTAAAAAAAATGTTTTTCCTGTTCCAAAAGCACCGGAGAATATAATTCTATTGTTGCTTTCTAAATCTAGGTGCTTTTCAAACTGGTTTTTAGGAATTTCAACTTGGAATTCCATTGTTAAAATTAGTTTAGTATGATCCTGTTACTATTTTGATTTATTATAGTTGCTATTTCCTTATTTCCCCTCCGCCGCCATTAACCCTAATCTTTCCTCATACCCATCCACCAACTCCCCCCTGAACCCCTTGCCCATTATTGCCAATGGCAATTGCTTAATCTTGGCTTATAGAGACTGGTATTGTGATTTTTACCCATCGTTTCCTGTTTCCCCCGCCTTATCCCTCAACAACTGTGTAATATGAGACAATAAATACCAATTTCCCATAAAAAAACCAACCAATGAAAAAACATCATTGGCTGGTCTTCTAAAAGCAATAACAATTAATCGATTTTTACCTGTAATTTAAGTTTAAGTCAATTTCGCTTTGCGGCAAAACCCAAACAAACGAACCGGATGAAAAAGGCTCGGCCTGAATTCCCCTGTCCCCTCCCGGAATGGGTTTTTTGGCTGACCTTAGATAATCCGTGCGGTCACCTTCAAAGGCCAGTTCTTTGATTCTTTCATTATCAATTGCTTCCTCTGAAATATTTTCTGGCAAGGGTCCGATACCAGCCCTTTGTCTCACCACATTTAGATCATTTGTAGCACCTCCAGTGTCGCCAGACCGTAACCGAAGCAAGGATCTTGTCAAATACATTTCAGCCAGACGAATTACGGGGATATTTGCCAGGATACCTATTTGCTGGCCCCTATAATATTTATCGCACCAGACCATGGGAGTTTGCACTTCAGCGTGTATGGTTTCATATACAAAGGGGTCGGCATTTGGGTTTGGATTATAACCCTCTAATTTTCTGTAGAGCTGGTTAAATCTTTTATCCTGCAAGGCTTCTTCAGTGAGTGAATAATTCCCATTCAAAGGATCTTCCATCCATCCGATATTAGCTAACGTTTGGTAACTGATAGTAAATTGGTTCCATGTACATCTTTGAAAAGTATTTGCTCCTGTGGTGACCTGTCTCCGCAGCGTCATACTGGATAATTCATCCGGACCAACACGGTTCACAGGATCATAATACAATGCATACCAGAGGACTTCCTTTCCCCTGGTGTTGTTGTCTTTATTAAAGGCTTCAATGGGATCCTGTGACAAGTCATAATCCCCACCATTTTGATCAATGACATAATTCAGTTCCTGGATGGCTTCACCACCCCTGCCCATCATAAAATACACCTTTGCCAGCATGGCGGCGGCAGTGAACCTGTTTGCTCTCCCGAATTCATAAGATGGATGATGCAAGGAAGCGTTAAACCGCTCCGGCAACAGGGATTTGGCCTTATTCAAATCAACTACGATTTGGGCATAAATTTCTGGACCTGTGCCCATTTCGGGAGCTTTAGCCCCATCAAAATTAGCCACAAATGAAAGCCTTAAAGGCAAAAGCCTGGATATGGCTGTTCCTCCGGATTCATATGGCGGAAGGAATATCGAAGTTAAAATCCAGTAGGCATACCCGCGCATAAAATGTAATTCACCTTCAATTCTTCTGAGATTATTTTCAATTTCGGCACTGGAAGCATTGGGAAAAGGGTTTCCCCCATTTTCACCAATAAAATCCAAGGCGGCATTGCAGGAAGCAATAATTTGATAGGATGTCACAAAAGCATTTCTAGATTTATCAATTTCAATATTTGCCATTCTACCATACATTTCATTGAAAGGAATGTTTGCTGAAGTTCCGGGCAATAGCTGTACGTTGTCTCCTTGGGTTGACTTCAACAGGCGCATTCCTCCTATCAGATTATTCCAAGATCCCTTTCTGAATGCCAGAAAATAAGCACCCACGGGAGCTCTTTCAAAATCTCGTAAATTAAGCCAAGGATCTTCGGGTGGATTGGCCAAGGTAAAGAATTCTTCATCATTGCAGCCATTTGTACCGAGTAGCAACAGGATGGAAAGAAAATATATAGTTAGTTTTTTCATGACATTCAAATTTAGCGATGGTTAAAACTTTGCATTGATACCAAAACTGTAAGTTCTTAAATTAGGTAGAATTGGATTTGTAATAATGCCAGGGGTCAGGTTATTGTTCTGGTCACCACCGGAAATATTGATTACTTCGGGATCCCATCCATTAAAATCCGTGAATGTGAAAAGATTTGTGCCAGAAGCAAAAATCCTGATTCCCTGAATTTTCAGTCTTGAAATAAGTTCCAATGGAAGGTTATACCCTATTTGGATATTTCTAACCCTCATAAAATCCGCCCTTTTCAAAAATCTGTCATGATAGGTGGATTCATTATTATAATTCCCTACCCCTTGCTTCCATTCCCCTGATGAAGCATTCCAATCCCAGGGATAAGAACTGTCCCACCTCAACTGTGGATATGCGGCATCTGTGTTTTCTGGCGTCCAGGTATTTCCAATCATTGCCGATCGGAGCATGAACTGTCCACGCTGGGCATAAGATCCCCTGTGTTCCGCATAGTCGTAGATGTGATTGCCGCCCATAAAGGTAAGAAAGATGCTTAAATCAAAATTTTTATAATTGAACGTATTTGTCAATCCTCCAAAATAGGTGGGCAACCCACTTTTTTCCTCATTGATTATCCGGTTATCCCGCACATTTGGTTGAGTGGCCGGAATTAATCTTCCGGTTTTAATGGTTTCACCCGTTTCCAAAAACCTGGGCCTGTCAATTTCATACACCATTTCTACCCCTCTTTCCGGATCAATCCCAGCAAACTCCGCCAGAAAATATGCCCCTAAACGCCCTCCTTTTTTTGTGATGGTTTGACCTGCAATAATCCCCTGGCCGGTAGCATCTACATCTGGGTTCAAGCCAGCCACTTCATTCATATTGGTCGTGTAATTAAAGTCCGTGGTCCATTTAAAGTTGTTTTTATTGATATTGACGGAAGTGATCGAAAATTCCCACCCTTTATTTATCAACTGTCCGGCATTGGCCCAAATACTGCTGCTACCATCAAGCCCGGTGGATAATGGTATGGGAACCTGGAGTAACATATCTTTCACATCCTGTACATAGTATGCGATGGAACCCGAGATCCTGTCTGACAATAATCCGTAATCTATTCCAATATCATAGCTATTCGTAGTTTCCCAAACCAGGTCTCTGTTACCAATTGCCAGTATGGAAGATCCCCCACCTATCAATTCAGGCACCCCATACCTTCGGTCCGCCCTGAATCTGGTAATATCCAAATTACCGGGAATATTTTGGTTGCCTGTTTGCCCAAAGCTTCCCCTAAGCTTAAGAAGACTGAATTCACCCCCATCGAAAAATGCTTCATCGGAAATTATCCATCCTGCTGATAAGGCGGAAAATGTCCCCCATCTGTTATCAGGCGTGAATACGGAAGAAGCATCCCTTCTCAAACTAACTCCAAGTAGGTATTTATCTTTGAACTTATAGTCAGCCCTTCCAAAATAGGCCCTCAGGTATCTTTCTCCTTCCACACCCGAAAACATGTCAATCCTATTGTCAGGGGAGCCTAACTGCTGATAATTTCCTACCAACTGATCTCCAAATAAGAACCTTCTATAAAAACTGGTGCTTTGAGATTCGGTTCCAAATACCGCAGAAACATTATGTTGGCCCCAACCTTTAGCGTAACTCCCATAAAGGTTGTAATTGAAATTATTGGAGGTGACGGCCTGATCTGTTGCGGAAGTTCCCAGTTCTCTTAAGGTATTACTGACCCATGATACACTGTTATTTTGGATAAAATCCACCGAAAGCTCAGTCCTGAGGGAAAGTCCGGGTATCCAGGGCAAACTGTAATCCAAAAACACATTCCCTAAGGCCCGGTATTGATCTACCTGGTCCAAAAACAAATCCGGATTGATATTTGCAACTAAATTAGTGCCGGAACGAGGGTTCCAATAGCCACTGGGATGATCCGGATTTTCGACTTTGTACCAAGGCAAGGTATTATAATTCGCTTGAACCCAACCTCCGGCAGTACCCCCGGTATCGCCACCCAGACCACCTCCCCCAGATTTCACGCGGTTATTTTTTGTATAGGTGAAATTCAACCGTGCTCCAGCTTTTAGATTATTGGCTGGATTAAAGTCCAAGTTTGCCCGGGTGGAAAACCGCTGCAAGCGGTTGTTTTCCAATACCCCCTGATCATCTCTATAGTTCACAGATAAAAAATAGGAGCTTTTTTCTGATCCACTGGAGGTGGATAAATTTAAATCCTGAAAAGATCCTGTTCGCAATATCTTATCAAACCAATTTGTTTGCGTATTGTCTGCCTCCTGACGGGTCATATTTGCCTTAGGATTGTCAATAAACAGATTGATGTTGAAATTGGGATCATAGGGAGAAAGCCCGGAATTACCCCTGGCTTGGTCCATAATGGAAAACCATTGGGAGGTATTTGCAAAGCCAATATCATCCGCGGTTCTGTAAAGGTCGGAAACACCTGTGGAATAGCTTACATCTGTGGAGCCAACTCCGGATTTTCCTGATTTTGTGGTGATGATTATCACCCCATTAGAACCCCTCGAACCATAAATTGCCGTTGCCGCGGCATCTTTTAGCACCTCTAT
>JBBQXZ010000260.1:0-6822 GCA_038209145.1 Cytophagales bacterium
TGGCAACCCCTTTTCTCTTTGCAACAGAACCACGTAGGTTCGGAAAAAGCAGCCATTGCCAACGCGGGTTGTTGCTGGTAGGTAAGTTTTTCTACTCCCAGATTTTGACAGTATCTTTTCCCGCCTAAGCTTGAATGCCAAAGAGGGGTAAAAGAAGCAGAAAACATAAAGTAAAAGCACTAAAATTTATAAACATTGTCTATTTTTTTGAACAAAAATAAAAAAAGCGGTATAATATAAAAATTTAAATTAAGGGTGGCCGATTAATTGAAAACGGTTGTTTTATGAGGGTGTTTTCGGTTGGGATTGGCTGAATTTTCTTTTTCAAACCAAAAAGCGGCTGCACCCAATTCCACCTTCTTATCCCCAATTCATAGACGATCCAGGCAATTCCAAATGTCCCCAAAGACATAAAAGCAAATTTTACTCCCAGACTCCAATCCCAATGCATTATCAGGTATCCCAAGGCGATGGTAATGGTCTGGTGCAGGATATAAAAGGGATATACGGCTTCGTTGGCATAGCTTAGTGACTTACTCGGTCGATTGAGGTAGGCAGCGGCATAGCCAAAGAGTGCCATGATCCATGCCCACATGTTTATTACCTTGAACACGGCTTCAATAAAATGGATGACTGTCGAATCGGCATAGACATGCCTCAACCCCACCATCAGCGAAAAGGCCAATATCCCCAAATACAGGTATTTTCTCCGATTGTTTTCCGCTGTAGTCCAAAATTTTTCACGCACGGAAATCAGCAAGAATCCATACAGGAACAAGGTGCCATAATTGATCAGGTTAAACCAGTCTCCATTAAAAGCATGGGTGCTATCGAAAAATGGCTCCACCAAACTTTCCCAAAGATACAGCGGGATAACCAACCAAAATAGTCCAAAGGGACGACCTGACCATGCCCCAACCCAGCTGAGCAGCCGTGCCTGGGGATGATTCCGCAAGAACACAAATACTGGAACAAATAGCAGGGAAAAAGCCAGCAAATAAGGCAAAAACCACAAGTGGTGCCAAGATAGGTTCCCTTCCGGATATACCCCATCAAAGGCATGCATCGGCCAAAAATCCAGGTATCCACCTGTAATCTGCCCCTTATCCAAGCGTTCGAAATAGACTTGGGGAGGCACGATAATAGCCATACCAAAAACTAGCGGGATGAGGAGGCGTTTGATACGTTCACCTGCAAACCGCAAGCCACTCCTTCGGGAGAGGGCATAATAGGTGCCCATGCCTGATATCACAAAAAGGATGGACAGCCGCCATTGGTTGACAAATAGCATGGGCCAGCGGAGCTCCGGATAGATGACATCGTTTTTGATGTGCCATCCCCAAGGCACGAAAAACATACCCACGTGGTAGAAAATCAGTAATCCAAAAACCAGGACCCTTAGCCAGTCGAGATCGTATCTGCGCATAATGTGTTGTTTTTGACAAATGTAATAGCTGCTTCGGAAATGAAAATTCTCTTGTGATGATTGACAGCTTTTTGGGATGAATTGCATGGAGATGGATGGACTTAACCGAAAAGGGTTGATTAATTGCCGGGATGGACTTACTTTAGGGCCATAGAATATACCCAACAACTACCCGATGAAAAAAACCATCCTCTCGGCCATTTTTGCTTCGGCGGTCATTTCCGTCCTTTCAGCGCAATCTGTTGAGCTACGGGTAGCCACCTTTAACATTCGCTACGACAATCCGGACGATGCCCCGGATACGTGGGCAAATAGAAAGGATGCAGTATTGAATCTCATCAGATTTCACCAATTCGATCTATTTGGTATTCAGGAAGGGTTGCACAATCAGGTGGTTGATCTGGACAATGCGCTTGCGGATTTTTCATTTGTGGGAGTGGGCCGGGATGACGGCAAGGAAAAGGGAGAATATTCCTGTATTTTCTACAACACCCATAAATTTGAGGTGCTGGACAGTGATACGTTCTGGCTGGCCGAAGATACCACTCAGCCCGTTAAAGGCTGGGATGCCGCGCTACCGCGGATTGTCACTTGGGCCAAGTTTAGGGACAAAGTAAGCGGGGATCTCTTTTTTCATTTTAATACCCACTTTGATCATCGGGGATGGGAAGCCCGGGTTCAGAGTGCCCAACTTATCTTGAAGAAGGTAGCCGAACTTTCTGATGCTAACAATCCGGTGATTGTAACGGGAGACTTCAATGTGGATCAGGATTCAGATCCCTATAAGGTGATGCGGGATGCGCCAGGATTTGCCGACACATATGATGTAGCCAAGATAAAATACGCGAATAACGGAACCTTCAACAGCTTTGACCTGACCAAAAGTACTGACCGAAGGATAGACCACATATTTGTCAATGATAGAATCAAAGTGAGCCGATACGGGGTGTTGACAGATACTTACCAAAACCGCTATCCTTCCGACCATTTCCCCGTGATGGCGGAAATCTACTGGTAAGAAAAGTGGATTTGGCAATTGTTGTTGTTATTGAATCGTAAATTGTTGTTCAAACTTGGGGATCATCGTTCTGGAAACAGGTACCGTAAAGCTAAATCCGGGAATAACTAGCTGAAGCCCCTGGGCATTTCCTTTTACCCGGTCTACCTTATCCAGATTTACCAGGTAAGACCGGTGGGTTTTACAGAAATTGGGAAGATGTGCGAGTTGGCTTTCGAGGTCTTTAAGCGTCATTCTTTTGATCAATTTTTTCGTTTTTGCACCAGCCGCAACATAAACTTCCAGGTAATTGCCTCCAGCCTTTGCCAAGAGAAATTCAACAGGATCGATCACGAAATCATCGCTTTTCTGACGGGTCTCAATAAAAACTGGCTTTGGGTCAGGCAAGGTTTGGATGCCGTGGGGAATAGCATGTAAATGAGCTGCTTGGATACTGTGATTGCGCTGCAGCCGCCAAAAGTTAAGCGGTACCAATATAAAGGCAAACAGAATCCCCACGAGAAAGGTATTGCGAATCTCTTCCCAAAGGTATCTTCCGGTCCAGTTGAGCGAATTGTCGTAGATGATATCACGTACCAGAAACTGGCTTATACCCACAAGCAGCAGGTAGCCGGCAATCAGGAGCATTTCTTTTCCAATGGTCCATTTTTCATCATTTATCAGGCCATTCCATCCCCCAAACCAGACCAAGGCCACGAAGAGGGCATTCAGCGAGTGGACCATGGAGATCCAGAAATAGTCCATCCGGTGTTCAGGCTGATATACGTTAAAAGGTTCAAAAAGGTAATTGAACCCCATGCTCATCAGAAAGATAATGGCAGCGAGATATCCTACAGCAATCCCAGTATAATAATAGGGATAAGGCTGATGAAAAGTTTTATTCCAACGGGCCATTCTCTGAAAATTCATTGCTTTGCACAGCAGCTGCCATAATTTTCAAAAATACAAAAAGTTGGCAAATGAACCTTACTTCCGCTATTTAAACACGGGGGTGTTCGCCGTTTTCTGTTAAAGACTTTCGAGTTGGCATTTACGAAAATGGGCAATGACCCATAACAACAAGGCCGCCAGGGAATAGAGGCTTTTATTTTCGATAAAAATATGTATCCCTTTTACCGGTATCCTCTAAAATTTCCATCCAAAACCAACTAATTCGTGATAAGGAATCTTTTCACTACGTAGAAAATAAAATCATTTACCCATTATACTACTTCCACTGGTAAATAAGGCAATAACCTGAGCGCGGCTATTGATCAAACAAATAACATGCTTTCAATTGTTTTTTACACCCTAATTTGCAACGACAACACCCTCTCAAAAGGTTGTTGAAATTCCAGTCAAGAACCAATCTTTCGCATATCGACCTTCCCCTAAAACGTTGGCGGAGCGTCCGATTTAATAGCCCGTTGTTTCAACCCAGGGTAAAAAACAACGCAAATTTCCGTGTTTTGGCCGCATGCCTCTTGATTCGGGCAACCCATTCCCGCCAAAACCCTAAAAGGGGTGATCTGACATACTAGATTTGAATCCATGATCGATATCGGAAACAATGGCTTAAATTGTCATGCTCGGATTTTGGCGATTAATTAGCACCTCAATAAACAGCTCCTCAGCCAAAACAAAATTTGATTCCGACCGAATCCCCGAAGGGCGAAAGACCAAATCTAAGGGTGCATCCCAAGAAATATTATTTCTCTGCTACATAATAAACGATCGAACCCTAGCTAAGGCTTATTTGGCAAAAGGTGAAAATTCAGACCAAGGGATAAACCCATCCACCTGTATCTATTCCGTTCACCTCCGATTGGTCGAATGCCATGCCAATACTCCCCATCCAGATAGGTGGATAAGCGTGGGGAAATTTGATAATTTATTCCCAAGCCAGTCTGTAGGTAGGAGATTTGCCAGGTTTTTGGTTCCAGTTGTGTCCAAGTACCAAGTTGTGATGCGTTAATAATTGGATCGTAATAAAATTCCTGCTTTCGGATATAATGAGGTACCACACCCGCTTTTATAAATACGCCGATGCCTTTATAAACTGGTGTGTGATAAGATACATCAACCGGAAAATAAAACTGCTCGGTGTTGATGCGGATGTTATCCAGTTCAAACGGAAATTGCTCCCAAGCTGGAAGTTGATTCAGCTTTTCGATGGGAAGTTCGTCCCAATCCGCCACTTCTACCTTTGTGTTTCCAGCCTGGATGCCCATATTCAGAGAGAATTGTCTATTCCAGACCAAAGAAAGCTGGAATCCCGGCCTGAGATAACCATCTTCCTCATCTACAAAACCATCTACCGGATACATCAGCCGAAGCAAGGGACCTGCTTTTATATCAAAATGCGTTGTTTTTTTCGCCTTAAAGCTATTTCCGGTTTCCTCGAAAGGGTGGGCTTCCCTTGTGGAAGATGCAGTGCTGTCCTGGCTTCCGAACAAATACCGCATCATTTCCCTTTCGGAGATGGTGTCCTGCCAATGCAGCGTGTTATCGGAGTATTTCTGTGAAATTACCTTACGGGCTGAACCTTTTTTGTTTTCTGGTTCAGGTTCATGGTTTTCCGCTGCTTGAGCAATGCTATTTTGAGAGGCAGCTGGATCGGGAATGCTTGAGGTAACTGGCGGATCAACGGATGGGGGAATAATAACATTACTTGAGGCCGGAGCTTGAAATGCAGCTATTACCTCCTTTTCCTTCCGCTCAGTAGATGTGTTTTCAAGGTATACCGTATCCCGCACAAATACTGTGTCTGTAAGAACTAGGCGCTGGACCAACTGTCCAGAATTGGAAGAGGCTGTTTCCTTATTTGTTGGCCAAAAATAGAAGAGAAAGGCCACAGTGGCCAGCCATACGACGCCATTCAGTAGGTAAGGACCGAACCATTTCTTGTAAAACGGCAGTTGCGCTTTTTCCAACCTGGAGGAAAAGGCTCCCCAAGCAGCATCGTCAAAGTCGGGACGGTAGCTTTCCAGTTTATCTTTAAGAAGTTTATCGATGTTTTCCATAAGGCTTGTCCAGTGAATCGGTAATTGAGTTAAGGTCCTTTTGCAATTTTAATCTTGCTTTGGAAAGATTGGACTTGGAGGTACCTTCTGTGATGCCTAGTTTTTCAGCAATTTCTTTATGTGTATATTCTTCCACGGCAAAAAGTGTAAATACCATCCGGTATGCCGGAGGGAGTTTTTGCACCAGTTTTAAAATATCCTCGGATTGAAGCATGGAAATGGTTTCTTCATTGGCAGCGATATCTTTGACATGAGAGACATCCAATTGGCTCTCATGGTACCTTTTGTTTTTTCGGTAATGGTCTATGGCTGTATTGACCATGATTCTTCTAACCCAACCTCCAAAAGACAAATCGGGGGAATAGCGGTGGAGGTGGGAAAAGACTTTTAACAAACCATCGCTCAGCACCTCCTTTGCTTCCTCTGAATCGGAACAATATCGGGAAGATATACTCAACGCAAAGGAATAGCAATATTTGAACAACTCATGCTGCGCTTTTTTATCCCCTTTGATGCATTGCTTTATGACGCCTTGGAGTTCCTTGGATTCGGGTAAATTCATACTACTTCCATCACGGGATTTGGTAGGGGTAAGGTTGCCTGGACATAATAATAAAGATTAAATTTATGGAAGGCTAAATGGGGATAATTCTTACCCGATAAGTAAATGGCGATGTGTCACAGCATGTTTTTTTCAGTTCAAAAAGTATTCGACTATTTTTCAACAGGCAGGCAGCCCAATAATCTATTTTTTGTATGATGTCGTCAAAATAAACAAAACTATGAAAACTGGGCATGTGTAGACAAATACATTTTTAACGGGTCTGATAAGATCGGCAGTGCCTATGGCACTTTGGGGTCGTCTGTTTGTCATTGCCTAGGGGTTGAAACCCATGGCTACTATATCGGACGCTCCTACGGAGCTGTCAAAAGTGCAAGCACTTTCTTGGTACCATATATCTTTGGCTCCCATTATAGACTTTCTTATTTTCACCATAGCAGTACCAATCCACAAACTTGTATCAAATCCAAGTGCCGTAGGCACGGCCGATCTAGTAACCGTAGGTTTTAACCTACGGACCATGATGCAACACCCATCCCCATAAAGTCCCGTAGGGACGAACGATTTACTTCACTGAAACAAGCTGATAAATACCCAAGCACCTTTTTCCAAAAAGGAAATTTTAACATTTATTCATTATTTTTACCTTGATATTTGTATTTAGTACTTCAATCTTTTCAATTATGGCCAATACGTATTCTTCTCTGATGGTTCAGACTGTTTTTGCGGTAAAATATAGAAATGCCCTTATCCATAAAGACTGGAAAGGGGAACTATTGGCTGTAATTGGAAACTTAATCAATGAAAAAGGATG
>JBBQXZ010000261.1:0-6821 GCA_038209145.1 Cytophagales bacterium
CTTCTTTCTTAAAGACCGGTATAAATCGGCAGCACCAACGGCTGACCGGATCTGAGGTAATTCAAGTAGGGTAAAGTAGGAGAGCATTTCTTTGATCCGCAGGTATTTAAAATCATCCCGAATTCCCTGCAGGATCTCCTGGAAAATGGTAGTAGTAAGCAATATCAAACTATCCTCTTCAACATAATGTACCAACAGGTCGGCCTCGGGAGTAGATTTTTTTATTCAGAAAGTCAATCCAGACTGAAGTATCAAAAAGTATGGGATCGCTCATATTTTCCCGCGTTTGTCGTAAATCACCGTTCCAAGTATCCTTTTCACGGAGCGACAAAAGTTTTTTTTTTTTCAATGATGCCACATACTGCTTCAGTGCTTCGTTCACGACATCTTTCTTGGTCTTCCACTTACTCATCTTAAGCTCTTACTCTCCAAAATCATCATCCAATTCAATATGGTTCGCATATATGTATCGGATAGGTGAGGTGTAAAGAAACGCTAAAGTTATACACCTTTCAAATGTGGATAGAAATAATGCGATCTCAAGCAAAACCTAAACGGCTTATTGGAAATACATCTAAAGGCTAGTTAATCCACCTAACTACGGTTGATGTTAATTTTGTGATTTCATTCGCAAAATTAACATACTATTTGCGATTGTATTCGCAAATTTCATGATAAATAGGGAAATCGCTTTTAAAATAACACATCGTCTTAAGCCGTAAATTTTATTTTTATGACAATGGTATTCGTAACGCGGTAATCAACCAATTCAGCCCTGCAAACATGCGGCAGGATATAGGCGCATTATGGGAAAACTTTATTGTCAGTGAACGTGTCAAACTGCTGGCTTATCGGCAAGCCAATTATAACCAGTATTTCTGGCGAACCCACGCTCAACAGGAAATTGCTTATATCGAGGAACGACATCTTTCTTTGCAATACAACAATAAAAAAGAAGAAACTAAATCCAACTTATTTACCTGATTACAACTCTTCAACAATCCAATCCAAATAATTGGTTTTGTTGATTTCCTGCCAATTGGCCGCAGGATATGCTTTGGCAAATGCCGCTGGAATTCTGGTTTTTTTAAGCCCCCATTTGCATTCAAAAGCCTGTAAATTTTGATGGCTATTTATCTCCAGCAGATCAATTTCCTGCCCATCGTAAGTTCTCCAGAAGTAATACTGAGGTGCATTTGCTTTTGCGGCATTGTATTTTATTCTTTCAGAAATAAAATACTGCTCCCATAGTGATCCAATGTCATTCCTGAGATTTAGTGGGCTAAAATTGTGGATCAGCGCATTTCGGATTCCATTATCATAGAAATACCATTTTTTACTCTTTGTGACTTCCTTGCGCAGGTTTCTGCTGAATCCGCTTAAAGGGAAAATGATGAAAACCTTGGTCAACAGATCAAGGTATCTTTCTACGGTTTCCTTGTTCAGCTGAAGGCTGTTTCCCAATTCCACTGTACTGACCTGACTTCCAACCTGCCAGGCCAGAAGTTTCAGTAACCTGTAAAGCACATCAGCACCTTTGACATTTGTCAAGGCCAGCAGGTCTTTAAGGAGATAGCTGTTGACCAGGGATTTTAGGTATTCTTCTTTTTCCTGATGGCTGTCCAGGTGCCACAGCTCAGGATAAGATCCATAAATCAACCTTTCAGATAAATTATTGGCAGTTTCCAGTCTGTTTTCTATTTTTGATAATTCCAGCTGCGCAACAGGGAAAAGATAAAAATCCTTATTTCTTCCTACCAAAGGTTCTCCGGCGTCATTCACGAGATCAAAACTGGAGCTCCCTGTGGCAATGATAGTAATTCCTTTTAAATTGTCAATCATCAGCTTTAGAATTTTGCCAATATTGGAAATAGCCTGAGCCTCATCAATGATTATGATCTTTTTGTCGCCCACAATCTGCCTGTAATTGGCGACTGTCCTTAAACCCAGCAAGTCAGCAACCTGGCTATCCTCTCCCAATAACAACAAGCAGTCCTGTGGATGGTCCTTGAAAATAGTTTCAATGATGGTGGTTTTACCACTTCTCCGGGTGCCGTAAAGCAGTACGACTTTTTGTTTTCCCAACAGCTTTTCAATTGATAGCTGTACAAATCTTGGAATTTCCATATCCATCCTATTACTATAAACAGCGCAATTTACATTAATTAGGTTGGTTAACCAACCTAATTAATGTAAATTAAGACGGTTAAACAGCCTAATTTATATTAATTGAGACGGTTAACCAGCCCAATTAATAGTAATTAGGACGGTCAATGAACTTTGTAAGCATTAATGTACACCAGCCAGAGGCCTCTAATACCTCCTCAGAATGGTGGGGAGAGCCGTATTTCTTTCGGAGGGAATCCAGAAATTCTTGTTTGCTGTTGTTTGTGGAGCGGGAAGGTTTCGGAAAATAGGGTTAGCCCTTGAATTGCCCAACCATTACCCAAAAACACTCCGCCTTGAAAAACCTAAATTTCCTCAAAAACTTCTACCCTAAAAGCCACGACTCCCCATCACGTAAGAAATTCCTACCCCTTTGACCGCTTTGCAATTTGATTTCCTTATTTTGGGTTGGAATGGCTGCCAATACCTATGCGGAATTTTGGAACTGATTTGTTAGATAGCGTCAACCTTATTAAAGGAAACGGCTCTTTTGTCACCAGTCACTCAGCACCTTTTGTATTTCCCGGGCTATCCGTTCAAGGCCTTGAGGAAATTGCCTATCCCATCAACAGCTTGCAGGCAAATGCTTTAATCCAGTAAGTCCAAAAAGCTCCTTTCGGTAAAGGCGGCAAAACCATCATTGACGATACAATGCGGAGTGCATGAGAAATTCAGGCGGAAAAACTGCACTTCAAAGGTTGGCAATTGGATGAATTTTTACACTTGGCTTTGGCCAATGTAAAGCCACAATTGGGCCTTGAAGATTTTGAGGTAGAACAAATGGCTACTCTGCTAAGGAAAAATAAGCAACGAACTTATGTCAACGAAATACTTATACCAGTAATTTTTAATCAGGAAAAGGATTTAAACTAATCAGCGGCATTGCTCTCGTTTGCGGAAGAGAATTTACAGGATCGGGTAGATTGTAAGCCGCAGCCTGCTGGAAATTGGTCAAGAGCCGTTCCGGTAGTCCCCAAAAATGCCAAATTATGGAAGCTTCTTGAAGAATTTTTACTATCCCCAGTGAATCAGGTGTTTGATTTCCGCAGAAACCAAGAAGAAAGAACTGAGATGGAAGCGGCTATACTGGGCTGCGGGCTAGATCTTCGTTTCGTAACCATCAAAAAAGGATCTCCCCACACCCTTAGAATTTTCATAACCCAAGCTGCCTATGAAAAGCAAATGAAGGAATGGCAGGAAGATGCGATTTTGTCGAAATGGATAAAGTAAAAAACCAATGGATATCTCCCTCCTGTCCAGAATGTTATAATTCCTTCTCCAGCCCACTTTAAAATTGTTTTTAAAAATAATGCAACCAATTATTTTATTTTAACTACTCATTTTCTATGTTTGTAGAAACAAATATTATTTTGTAGAATGGAATTGTCTAAATCCGAAGAAAAATTAATGGAACTGATCTGGTCCAACCAGCCAATATTTATGAAAGAACTATTGGAGGTTCATTCAGAACCGAAACCCGCCCCCAGCACCATAGCTACATTACTTATGCGAATGCAAAAAAAAGGATATGTGGGATTCCGGCTGTTCGGTAACTCCAGACAATATCATGCGCTTGTGGAGAAGCCAGACTATTTCTCAGGACAGGTGAAAACCATGATCAAAGATTTCTTCTCCGACAGTCCGCTTCAGTTTGCTTCATTTTTCACCAAAAAAGCAAATTTGACGACTATGGAATTGGAAGAAATAAAAAAACTTGTGGAAACAGAAATTGAACGCCGAAAAAAATGATAGAAACCCTATTGAAATTTGTCGGATTTTCAGCAATCATGATGCTGGTCTTCAACCTCTTTCTGGCAAAAGAGAAATCGTTTACATTTAACCGTTGGGTACTATTAATTCTTATTCCTTCTGCCTTGATTGTTCCCTTCCTTCATTTCCCTATCTATTTGCAGCAGGAAAATCCAATACCTATGAGTTATTTACCTCATGCACAAACCCAACCCGACACAAGTACCCTATCAGCTTTGTCTCCGCAAGAAACCTCGCCCTGGTTCTGGTTCCTATTCATTTATTTACCCGTGTTTTTTCTTTTACTATTCAAAAAACTTAAAGCACTTTTCAGCTTGATCACTTGGACAAAAGTTGCCACCGTTCGGCAAATCCATGGCGCATTTCTAATAATTTCCGAAAAAGTACTTTCCCCTTTTAGTTTTGGCAGGTACATTTTTATCAGTCCTTCTGACTATAGTGAAGGAACCGAAGAAACGGATATAATTTTAAAGCACGAAGGCATTCACATTGCTCAGAAACACCATATTGACCTGACTGTTATGGAATTCATAATGGTGGTTTGCTGGTTCAACCCGGTAATATACCTGGTAAAAAGAGCCATGGTTCTCAACCACGAATACCAGGCAGACCAAGAAGTACAGCAGGCTACCCACACAATAACCTATAAAAAGCTTCTGCTCAAGCTTACCATCAGAAATTATCCAGCCACTTGGACCAGCTCCATATCGTCTTCAGCACTAAAAAATCGATTAATCATGATAAACAAACCCTTAAAGAAAAAAAATAGGCAGTTACGTGCCTTTTCTTTTAGCCTATTTACCGCTTTGATAATTGCGGGATTTTCGATAGAAATTAAGGCCCAGCAAATACCATCTTCAAGCCAAAAAACAGATCAAGGCGAATGGGAACAGTTTTTTGAGGTAGAGACACAACCAGCGTTTAAAGGAGGAGTGGCAGCCTTTTCCCGATATGTCGAAAACGAACTGGAATATCCGCTGGAGGCCAGGCAGAATGGCATTGAAGGAAAAGTCGAGATCCAGTTTGTGGTAGAGAAAGACGGATCCTTGTCCAACGTATCGGCCATTAACGGAATTGGAGCTGGTTGTGACGATGAAGCCGTAAGGGCAGTAAAAAATGCATCTGCCTTCAATCCGGGAATGCAAAGAGGCAGTCCCGTACGCGTGCAAATGGTATTACCCATCCACTTTAGCCTCACCAAAGAAGAGTCGGATCAAGACAAACTTCCTTCGGGAAGGTTTACCGTCGGAATCCTAGATCAAAGAAACGGCGAGCTTGATGTAGATGCCAAATATGCCGATGGCATATGGTTGGGTACTGTCCGTGATCCGGAAGGAAATGAACTTCCCGGCGCAAATATAGTGGTGATAGATACTTCAAATGGGTCAGTAACAGATATAAATGGCAGGTTTTCCATAAAAACCAGTCCATCGGAGAGCATTGTTGTTAGTTTCGTTGGATATAAAAGCGTAAGGTTAGAAGGAAAATTAGTGGAAGAAGGAAATACAGAATATTAAAAAATATGGAAATTTTATTACCTTAAAACCCTCAACCAATACTTCAACTATGCTTACGGAGATTCACCCTAAATTACCCATGCGAGACAAAGGCAAAACAAGAGAATATTATTTTCGGCTGGGATTTGAGGAATTTGGCAACCGGGATTTTGACGGCTACCTGATGATGCAAAAGGATCAAATTCAAATTCATTTTTTTGAATTCAAGGAATTGGATCCTATGGAGAATTACGGACAGGTCTACATAAGAACCGATGACATTAAAAGTTTCCATCAGTCACTTTTGGACAAAAAAATCGCTATTCATCCGAATGGGCATCTCTCGGTCAAACCCTGGGGACAGATGGAATTTTCTTTGCTGGACCCTGACCATAACCTGTTGACTTTCGGTCAAAGTATAGACTAAAATACCCTACAGGCCCTAGATTCAAGAAGGCGCTAGGTGTAGGTTGTTTCGTCATATTTTAACCTTTGGAATTTGCAATTCCTGTTTGGATAAAATATCTCCACAAACATCCAGTTAGATCAGAACTCGCCCAGAAACCGATAGATTACTTGTATTTCAGCGCAAAAAATTATGTCGCATAATAAGGTTTGATTGAGGTTGATTGTTGTTAATACCCCTATATCAAATCTTGGTGTAAAGCAAGGTTTCTACTGCTTGATCAGCAACCAAATCGCTAAATTTCCACTTCATGGGAAACTTTATAGCATATCCCAAATTTTACAGATCCCATCCTAGCCTGTGGGAAAATCGTATCAGCAACCTGAGGGAGAAAAAAACCTCTCTTTAAGTGAACTACAAGTGGCTCAAAAATAAACCATCCACCTGCTATAAACAAACCCAATTTATGGAAATTTCACAAGAAAAAGCTGAATCCTTACTCAGCACCTTGAAAACCCGTTTTCAGAGAAACATGCAACGGCACCAGGATCTCAGTTGGGATCAGGTACAGAAAAAACTCTTGGCCGATCCGGCAAAACTGAGGTCACTTCTCGCAATGGATCAGACGGAAGGAGAACCTGATGTGGTCGGTAAGGATGAAAAAACCGGAGAATTTATTTTTTTCGATTGTGCTGCCGAAAGCCCGAAGGGACGGAGGAGCATATGTTATGACGATGAAGCCTTGGAATCACGCAAGACTAATAAACCCAAAAAAAGTGCGCTAGGGTTGGCTGACGAAATGGGCATAGATATCCTTACCGAAAAACAATATCATGCCTTACAAAAATTGGGGAAATTTGACACCAAAACCTCAAGCTGGGTTAAAACTCCAGCCGATATCCGAAAGCTTGGGGGTGCCCTATTCGGAGATTGGCGATATGGACATGTTTTCATCTATCACAACGGAGCAGAATCCTATTATG
>JBBQXZ010000262.1:0-6806 GCA_038209145.1 Cytophagales bacterium
CATGGCGGAATTCGGATTACCTTTTGATTATCCGGAAGAGGTGGTACATGAGGCGGAGAAAATATCCGATTCCATCCGGAAGGAAGATCTGGAAGGCAGAAGGGATTTTCGGGGCATTCCCACCTTTACCATAGACCCGGCTGATGCAAAAGACTTTGACGATGCCATATCGTATCAAAAGCTCGACAACGGCAATTATGAAATCGGCGTGCACATTGCCGATGTGACGCATTATGTAAAACCTGGCTCCCTGTTGGAGAAAGAAGCCTATCATCGTGCGACCTCCGTTTATCTGGTGGACCGCACCATTCCCATGCTTCCGGAGCGGCTTAGTAACGGCCTCTGTTCCCTCCGGCCCAATGAAGATAAGCTTACCTTTTCCTGTGTTTTTGAAATGAACGAGGACGGGGCAGTCCTGAACCACTGGATAGGACGAACGGCAATCCATTCCGACCGCAGGTTTGCCTACGAGGAAGGTCAAGAAAATATAGATCAGCAAGCGGGAGATTTTTATGGGGAATTAACCCATTTAAATAGTTTGGCCAAACGGCTCCGGGAAGCTAGATTTAAGAAAGGAGCCATCAATTTTGAAACCGTTGAAGTGAAGTTCAAGCTGGATGAGAAGGGTACCCCGCTGGGGCTGATTATTAAGGAGCGTAAAGACATTCATAAATTGATCGAAGAATTCATGCTGCTGGCCAACCGGACGGTTGCGGAATTTGTCTTCAATAAAAACAACGGAAAAAGCACATTTGTATACCGGACCCACGACTATCCGGATTTGGAGCGGTTGACCACCTTTGCCGGCTTTGCACGGAAGTTCGGTCACGAGATCATCGTATCGGATGAAAAAAAAGTATCCAATATCCTGAATAAATTGATGGAGGATATCCAGGGAAAGCCGGAACAAAATGTTTTGGAACAGCTTGCCATCCGCAGTATGGCCAAAGCCATTTACACCACAGAGCCCAAGATCCACTTCGGATTGGCTTTCAAACATTATACCCACTTTACTTCGCCGATCCGGAGGTATCCGGATATGATGGTGCACAGGTTACTTCAGCTTTATTTGGATGGTGGAAAGTCTCCCGAAACCCTCGCCTGGGATGAGAAATGCTCCCATTCTTCCGAACGGGAAAAACGGGCTGCGGATGCGGAGAGAGCCTCTATCAAATACAAGCAGGTGGAATATATGAAACTTGCCGAGCAAAAGGATTACGACGGCATCATTACCGGAGTGACTGAGTGGGGCGTTTACGTGGAAATCACCGAAACCAAATGTGAAGGCATGGTACGCGTGCAGGATATCAAGGACGATTATTATGATTTCGATGAGCGTAACCTACGCCTTATCGGCTCCAAAAACAAACGCATCATTACCCTTGGGGACAAAGTAAGTGTGCGGGTCACCCGAACCGATATTGACAGAAGAACAATAGATTTGGAATTTGCGACGAATGACTGAACAAATTGATCTGGCGGCTATACAACAGGAATTGGAAGCCCACGTGCAGCAGCTCTCTTATGGGCATCATCCAACTGAATTATATGCGCCAATATCTTACCTAATGGGTCTAGGTGGAAAGAGAATCCGGCCTCTATTGACGCTTTTAGCCCATAACCTTTACCGCTCAGACTACCGGCACATCCTTACCCCGGCCTGTGCCGTGGAGGTTTTTCACAATTTCACCCTTATGCATGATGATATCATGGATCAGGCCCCGTTACGAAGAGGGAAAGCAACAGTCCATGAAAAATGGAATGCGAATACAGCCATTTTATCCGGCGATGTGATGCTGGTAAGGGCCTATGACATGTTGCTGCACATTGGTCCGGACAAACTTGGCCATTGCATTCGGCTCTTTAATCAGACAGCCGCGCAGGTATGTGAGGGGCAGCAGCTGGATATGAATTTTGAAGCTTTGGAGATGGTCTCAGAGATGGATTATGTCGACATGATTCGGCTCAAGACAGCTGTTTTACTTGGATTTTCGCTACAGTTTGGAGCGATTTTGGCAGGAGCTCCTGAATCTGATTGTGAAAAACTCTATGACTTTGGGGTAAATATCGGTATTGGTTTCCAACTCAAGGATGACCTGCTAGATGTCTACGCAGATAAAAACCTGTTTGGAAAGCAGGTAGGGGGTGATATTATCTCCAACAAGAAAACCTATCTGCTCATCAAAGCCAAAGAATTGGCAACAGGTGCCGCTGCCGGAGAATTGGCGTTATGGATTGGCGCACCTGAATTTGATAAAGAGGAAAAAGTCCGCCAGGTTACAAGGATTTATGACTCATTGGGAATTCAAGCCCTTACGGAGAATAAAATGCATGCCTATTTTGAAAAGGGTTTTGCCCAGCTTAGCGCCCTTCATCCGCTGCGGGCGGAGGGCATGAATATGCTTCATAATCTTACGAGGAATTTAGTAAACCGGGAAAAATAAAAACCCATTATCAACCTACCCCCATGGAATTATCTTTAACGGTTATTTTGATTGCCGTCACGTGCCTGACTTCCTACTACGCATGGCAAAATCCGGACTTTATGGAAAAAAGTATGTTTACCCCTTACCGGGTTAAGCACCGGAATGAGTACCTGCGGTTTATCCTTTCGGGATTTATCCACAAAGACGGCACCCACCTGCTTTTCAACATGTTTACCTTCTATTTCTTCGGACAGGTAGTAGAGCAGTTTCTGGGGTATATGTTTGGACCTACCTTTGGTGTTGTAGTTTTCATTGTGTTTTACCTGGTAGCCATCGTCATCTCTGATATACCGACGTATTTGAAAGAGCAGGACAATCCGAACTACCATGCCTTGGGTGCCTCGGGAGGTACTGCGGCCATGGTATTTGCCAGTATCATCCTTATGCCCCTGGCGGACATCTGTATCTTTGGTATTTTCTGTTTGCCCGGATTTATCCTAGGGGTATTATTCTTGGGGTATGCCGTCTATAAGGGAAGACAATCCGATGACAACATCAACCACGATGCCCACCTGTATGGCGCATTGGCCGGGATCTTGTTTGTGCTTATCCTTTCTCCGGAAAGTGGTCTTTATTTTTTGGAGGAGATTAAGGGGTATAGGTTGTTTTGAGGTAAGGGCCAATTTTATACCTTTAAATCTTTCTTTTGGTTGGACGGAGTTTTCTTTTTGTTACTAAGGGCTTTATTCAGATGCTCAAAGAGGATAAAATAGCTAGTTGATTTTAATCAATTTTTTACTGTGACTCCAAGTCTGTTTTATTTGGGCAATATACCATAAATGCCAAAGTTAATGTCTCAATTCCAAAAAATGACCGTTGCGAGTCTAATCTAATGCGCGCAATATTCTACCTGATTCTTGTACTTCTGCCCGATCATTTTCTTCTATTTCACAGGGAAAAGTCACCTGGTACACCTGTATAAATACCCCATTTTTAAACAAGCTTCTTTTTCATGTTCCAAGATCAATTTCGTCAAACTTAATATAGTTAAGTCAAGAATGCCCGGCTTTTCCGTAAGGTGTAAAAAGAGTCTCTCAACCTTAACCGAAGAACAATGCTCTAAGGGTAATTTGACAATTATTGTGTTTTATTTTGTCAAATAATCTGTTTTTCCGATCTTTGTTTTATGAGTTCTATAGTAAAAGAAAGGCGTCGCGTCATTATTGTTTGGTGGAAAATGCGGGAGGAAAACCGGATTGAAGTATTTTCAAGTCTTAGGATTTTTTGTGACCATTATCCCCGGTTTAACTACAACACGGTTTCCAATTATTTGTCCAAGCAAAAAACCGCCTTCGAGACGGATGAAATTCTGATAGAGCGCAAAGTGATCCTACAAAAGAACAATAAAGTCAATATGCCGGATTTGCCAGCAAGGCTGTTCTGGGAATTTGACTACAGTAAAATGGATTGGGTCAAAAGCTACCCTACAGTAATAGCCAGGGTAATAGAAAGGGGAACAGAGAAGGATTGGAAAGAAATGGTCGAATATTATGGAAAAAAAAAGATCATCCAAGCACTTAAAAACGATATAACTTTTCTGAGCGACCATGCAATTCAAAAAGTTAAAGAAAATTTTAATATTGTACCGGAAGAATTGAAATGCTACATACGGAAACAGTCTCGGAAACAACTTTGGCTTTGATCAACCAATTGATGCTGGATCAGCACCTGCAGGACTTTTATCTGGTAGGTGGAACAGCTTTGGCATTGCAACTCGGGCATCGTTTGTCAATTGACATCGATTTATTTACAGAGTTAAGCTTTGACTCACTTAATATGGGCGGTTACCTGAAAAGTAAATATAAAGCCGAAGTGATTTATAACGGACCCAATACATTTTTGGGATATATAAATGATATTAAGATTGACCTAATAGCACATATATATCCCCTGATCAATCCGGTGGCTACAGTTGAAGGAATACGAATGGTATCTTTAGCCGATATTGCCGCCATGAAGTTCAATGTGATAGTTCAAGATGGTACCCGGTTAAAAGATTTTGTAGACGTTTCCCGCTTACTACAACACGTATCATTGCACAATATGTTGGAGGCTTATGAAAAGAAGTACGGGGATGTAAGTGGAGGAATAGCAAAAAAAGCGTTGTTATACCATGAAGATATTGATTTCTCTGTTCCCATTGCGTATATGAAAAACCATAAGCAGAAGTGGAATGCGATTAAAAAGCAGCTGAAAAGAGCGGTGCAATTTCCTGATAAGTTAATCCCGTATGTTAGTTAGAATCAATTAAGTTCACTATTTCAAAATCTCATATGCGCTTCTATGGCTTATGTGGTTATATGTTTTTGAACCACATAAGACACATAAGTTCACATAAGGGTTGATCAACGGATCAGTCCGTCTACATTAAATACAAAAAAAACAAGCTACCGGTCTAAAAACTGGCTTAGACTATAACCGAATATGAACCACTTTGCCTATATTCAAAATTTAATGCTGAAATACCTATAAAAATGAAGCAACTCCACCCAACCCCATGAATCGGCGAACTCAAAATAAAATCGATACCATCTGGGATACGTATTATTCCAATGGATTCTCGGAACCCTTCTCTGTCATACAGCAGGTCACGTACCTGATCTTTCTGAAGGGGCTTGATGAGGAGCAATCGCTGAAGGAGAAGAAAGCCAATCGCTTGCGACATGCTATTGAAAACCCGATCAATTCTGAAAAACAGCAAGAGATCAGGTGGAGTACGTTCAAAAACTTTGATCCTGATAAGATCATGGAGGTATTCACCAAGACAACGAAGGATCGACCAGTGACGGCCTTTGACTTTATGAAAAATGCTGGCGGAGAAAACACAGAGATCTCCAGCTATTTTGATACAGCCATGTTTTGCGGATACTCTTCTTATCTGCTGGATAAGGTGGTGCAACTCATCGATGGATTCAATATGCACGATCGGGACACCAAAGGCGATTTCTATGAGTACATGTTGGCCAAGCTGACTTCTGCGGGAAGAATGGGCGCTTTCAGTACGCCAAGACATATTATTCGCATGATTGTGTATATGGTGAAGCCTGCTCTCGGCGATACGATCTGTGATCCCGCGGCAGGTACTTTCGGCTTTGTTGTGATGCCGGAGGAGTATATGCGTGAGCATCATGAGGAGGCGCTGCGAAAAGATGAATCTTGGCGCATTTCAATTCGGAGAGCTTTACCGGATTGGAGTATGGTCCGAATATGATGCAGATCGGGGCGATGAACATGATCCTGCACGGCATAGAAAACCCTCGCCTGAAGCGGGTAAATGCCCTTGGCGATGACAATACCTATCAGGAAGAATTTTCCTTGATTTTCGCCAACCCGCCCTTTGCGGCAAAACTGTATTACGATCAGGTCAGTGACAATGTCCTCAGTCTTGCTAAGACAAAAGACACCGAATTGCTCTTTATCTCCCTAATGCTACGTATGCTCAAAGTAGGCGGAAGAGCAGCAGTGATCGTGCCGCAGGGAGTACTCTTTGGTTCCAATAAAGCCTACCAAGCGGTACGTAAGGAGTTGGTGAAAAATCAGGACTTGCAAGGTATCATTAGTATGCCTTCCGGAACATTCAAACCTCACAAAGGAGTAAGTACTGCCGTGCTACTTTTTACCAAAACCAATTCTGGCGGTACGGGCAACGTCTGGTTTTACGATATGAAAGCCGATGGCTATACGCTGGATGACAAGCGGAATCCCATCGATCAAAATGATATTCCGGATATTATTTCGAGATGGGAAAACATTAATGAAGAAGGGAAGAGGACTCGGACAGATGCCTCCTTTTTGGTACCCGTTTCCGAGATCGAAGCCAATGATTGGGACTTAACATCAACCGCTACAAGGAGATCGTATATGAAACCGTGAAGTACGATACGCCGGATGAAATCATCAATGGAAAACACGGTGAACCCGGCATAGAGGAATTAATGGATCAGAACCGCAATGAGATGGAAGCGTCGGAGTTGATGTTAAAGAAATATGTATAATATTAGATATCAGTCAGACGGCTTGAAGCCGGCTGACTGATGAGAGCCGCCAGTCAGACGGTTCTAAACCGTCAGACTGGTAACTTCAGACGAGAGCTACCACTCTGACGGCTTGAAGCCTGCTGACTGATGAGAGGTACCAGTCTGACGGCTCTAAACCGTCAGACTGGTAAACTGCTAACCCAAATAAAAAACTCAAACCCATGAGCCTGCAACAAGACAAACTGTACCATTTTTACAATCAGGGTAACAATCGGGAAAGGATTTTCTTCTTTAGGGAAAATTACTTATATTTTCTCAGAAAGTTTAGAAAACATGTTTTGCC
>JBBQXZ010000263.1:0-6767 GCA_038209145.1 Cytophagales bacterium
CCCACGACATGCTCTTTATATTTCAGCGCTGCCTGTGCCGTGATTTCAGCATTCATGTCGGAAGTATCTTGCTCATACGCTCCGCCTCTCATCCCCTCGCCTACGATATTCATAAAGGCCAACACCCTGGTCTTGGAAGGATCAATAATGTTTTCCTTAAAGACATGAATGTTTTTCCAACCGGGGCCACCGCAGTCGACAATGGTAGTGACTCCAACCCGAAAGGTATATCCATCCGGATCAACTGCTGTAAGCCCATCGCTCAAATAACTATTAGGACGTGTACCGGCAAAATTATGTCCATGAATATCAATGAGACCAGGCACCACCAATAGGCCTGCTGCTTTCACTACTTGCGTGGCATTGGAAGTAGGTATATTAACCCCGATTTTGGAAATCTTCCCTCCGGTAATGGCCAAATCCATGATCCCATCCAGGCCGCTTTTTGCATCGATTACATGACCACCTTTGATCACTAAGTCATAATTTTGAGCCTGTAGCAGACCAACATGAATTAAGGAGGTAAATAGGAAAATTAGGAAATAATTTTTCATCATAGGTATTTTTGGTGGTTGACAGGTAATTATACTTTCGCAGCGGTTAATTCTTCAAGAATTCTTTTGCCTACAATTTTTTCTTCTCCTGGATTCAGCATAAACACAGTGATGCTGATCGAATTGTCGGTGCTGCCCATCACCTCTATGGATGGATTTCCGGAACGCAATTTTTCCTGAAGTTGCTGGCGGGTAATATTGAAATAACTTTTGTCCCATTCAATTTGCAGGTATGGGGTATGGTTGGCAATGGGTGGAACGGTGACATCCGTGGTGACATTTCCAGCTTTCTTTGCTGTTTCTGAGATATGAAAAACCTGGTCTTCCCATGATTGCCATTCTTTGGCATGGTCTTTTTTAATGTATATATCCAAGGCCACATACATACCCAGAATTTCCTCTTTATTGACTTTCATTCCCCGACCGAGCGTCCCACCTCTTGGAGGAGCACTCAATCTTGCGGCTTCTATGAGATCTTTACGACCCATTAGAATGCCAGCACTCTGGGGACCCTTCATAGCTTTTCCGCCAGACACACATACCAAGTCGAAACCCATATCATTGTATTTCCACAGGTTTTCCACCGGTGGAACATCCGCCGCCATGTCGATCATGGTTGGGATCTTGTGTTTTTTGCCCAAAGCTATCCATTCTTCGTGTTGGATCTGCCCATCAGGGGCTTGGTAGTTTAAAAACCACATCATCGCCGTCCGGCCATTGATGGCTTTTTCGACATCTGCGACAGTTTCTACCGGAATTATGGTAACTCCCGTGTTGGTAAGGGCATGCACATAGCCCACGTTGTGGCTTTTTTGCACAATGACCTCGTTTTTCATTCCCTCCAAGTTGGGGAGTTGTGAAATCTTCTTTTTGTCCGTCCCCGTCAATACGCCTGCCAATCCCAGTACCATGGCCGACCAGCATCCCGCAGTCACGGTAGCGGCTTCGGCATGGCAGAGTTCTGCTATTTTGGCACCTACCTTATCCTGTACCTCATCCAACATGGCGAAGTGTTGGCTGGAAGTGACTATGGTGTCGATTACCTCCTTTGGCATCAATGACGCCGTCATGGCGGTGTAGGTCCCGGCGGCGTTGATAAAGGTACGGATCCCAAGTTCCTTCAGAACGTCTCTTTTGGCTGCCGTTTCAGGTATAGTTTCAGCTAAAACTCCGCTAAGCGGTATTCCTGATCCGACCAAGCCACCTACTAGGGGAAGGGCTGAGAGTCTTTTGAGTAATTTTCTTCTTGTAATCATGATTTGGATTCAGAGTATTTGAATCGGGTTTAGTCCTCGATTTCTACAATCATTTCTATTTCTACGGCTATGCCATTAGGAAGGGAAACCATCCCCACAGCTGATCTGGCATGCTTTCCTTTATCTTCTCCAAAGACCTCTAACATCAAATCGGTAAACCCGTTGATGACGGCCGGAGACTGCACAAAATCGGGGGTACAGTTTACCATTCCCAAGACCTTGACTATACGCGTCACTTTATTTAGGTCTCCGATCTCTGCCTTGAGCGAAGTAAGCAGTTGGATACCAGTAAATCGGGCGGCCTCCTGGCCTTGCTCGATGGTAAGATCTGCTCCCAGCTTTCCGACTACGTTAGTCCCGTCAGGGCGCGTCGGTCCATGACCTGATAGAAAAACCAAGTTTCCGGTACGAACAGCAGATACAATTTTACTTGTAACGGGTTCCTTTTTTTTAATCTCGATGCCCAAATCTTTTAACTTTTGCTCTGGATTATAGGTCCCTTGAGCGAAAGCGGAGTAAGAAAATGTAAAGGCAAACAGCAGGATGAATAAATGTGTTGGTGATTTCATAGACATAGGTTGTTTTATATTGTTTTTTCAATCAAAAATCAAATTACCGAAAAACTGCGGGAGGTGAAAATCCGGTTTTGGATTTTCCACCAAATTCCATGTAAAATAGTTTGGATTGCTGGTTTGGCTGCCTGTTTTATAGAAATTGGCTTTCCATTTCACTCCTGGGGCTGGCTTGGTGACAGGGCCAAACTGTCGCAACATATCCAGTGGTACCTTAAACTCAATGGTCCAAACGGTTTCCTCGGTTATTTCGGGGAAGACCTCTCTTGGAAGTGAATGGGCAATTTCTATTTTTTTTATGGCCTTTGGCTCAATGACTTCGAAATTTTGCCGGGGTTGCTTCACATAATGAAGTAATGGAATGCCGCCAGCGTTTATTTCCAGGTTGAAATAGGCCAAGGGACTATCCGTGTAAGGAGAAAAGAAAAATTCAACGCAGGAATCACCCGATACATTTCCGTTTATTTCGAGGACCTTGCTTTGAACATATTTATCCTGAACGCGGAAAATGCCATAAATATGGTCTTTGTCGTACATCAGTTTGGCGTGGACCAGCGGGCTGAACTTGGGTTTTTGACCCATAAAGTGAGTCAATTCCACAGCTTCCACTGATCCCCAAATGGGCTTTTCCCAATCTGCATCCAGGATGAGATTCCCTGAGATTGGTTTTACGTGGTAGGTGTTGGCTGATTTTTGTGTCATCTCCTTTTCAGGTTGCTTGATAGATGTGATCAAGACCACAACGGTGGCCAAAAACAAATGTAAGGTAAGGGAATATGCCATGTAAATCGGGATTTAAACAGATTTATTTTGCCTGATTGGTTGCTAGTTGTTCTCTGATTCTACTGACTTCCCCGGCAGACACACTGTTGGATTCATTTCCAAAGCTCTTGCGTATGTAGGTTAGTACCGAAGCCACATCTTCGTCACTGAGGAAATTATGGGCTGGCATGATTTGGTTATAGGCTACTTCATTGACGATGATAGGGCCTTCCATTCCATTCAGCACTAGCTCTATCAGGCGACTTTTGTTTCCAGTCACCCAATCTGTCCCAGCAAGCGGAGGGAACCTGGTACCGTCACCATTCCCATCCCGCTGATGGCAGGTACCGCAATAGAGGTTGTAAATTTTAGCTCCGGACTCAAGCATCCCTACTTCCAGGTTATCTCTTTCTGAATCGGGACTTTTGATATTCGTTCGGTTATTTTTACGTTCTTCCTGCTTAGCCAATGCATCTTCTCCAAAAGCACTTTTTTTACCTTTATACATGACACGCCAAACTTTTCCTTGCACGCTTTCGGTAATGTATAGCGAGCCATCGGGACCCGTCGAGAGCCCCATGGGTCTGGCAGCGGCATCGCCTGTATTCACAATCGTGTCCAGCATGGAAAAGCCATCGGCAAATACTTCCCAAGGCCCGGAGGGCTTTCCGTTTTCAAAAGGTACAAATCCCACTAAATAGCCTGCTTGGGGATAGGGACCACGGATCGTAGACCCATGGAAAGCAATGAATGCCCCGTTTTTGTAGCGGTCGGGAAATTGATCTCCCTGATAGAAATGCAGGTCATTGGGTGCATAATGTCCTGGGAAACCAACTATGGGGAGCATCACTTTATTCGGATCGGCTTCAATAGTTTTATCTCCCCCATATTCAGGGTTCAATAATTTTTTACCTTTATCCTGGTCATAATAGTAATAGGGCCAGCCTCCGTCAGCCCCTTCTTCCACCCGGAAAAATTCCTCTGAAGGCAATAATGCGCTTTCCCATGAACTGTACATGTCCGGCCAGGTACGGTTCATGTTATCCCTGCCATGTTGCACGGCATAGAGTGTGTTTTCTGCTTTATTCCATTCCATAGCTACCACGCTCCGTATGCCGGTGGCATATCGGTAGCCGTCTTTCTCTTGGGTTTGGTTCAGTTTATCGGCGTCGAAGCGCCAAATTCCAGCATGCCACTCCAATTGTGGGCAAGGGTTCATCCCTAGAGCACCGGGTCTCCTGTTTTCTTGCTGGCAGACATCCCCGGGTGATCCGAACGCTACATAGATATGTCCCTTTCCGTCAAACGCCAAAGGTTTTGCAATATGTTCATATCCATAAGTAGCGTTTTTGTAATCATCTTTGACGATTAGTTCGGCTTCTCCGTCTGGCACCAGTTTATCCATGTCCATTTTCATGCGATAGACCTCACCGGCGGTACTGAAGTAGAGGTATCCGTTGTATATCCGCATACCAGTACCATAGTTTCCCGTATCGGGATATTCCCCAAAATATACCACGCTGTCGGCTTTGCCATCGCTGTTGGTATCTCTGAGGGCTACTAGGCCCTGTCCAGCCTCGTTGGGTACCCGGAGTTTCATGTAGATGTCCCCTTTTTCATCCACCGCAAGGTGGCGTGCTCTCCCTACGCTGTCTATGACCACAACTGCTTCAAACCCCTCGGGCAAAAAAAGACCCCCATTGTCGGGATCCCCCAAAGGAAGGGAAGGTGATGAGTTACAAGATACCGCGGTTAATATAGCCGCAAACAGGAATGTACTATAAAGGATACGTCCCCTTAATTTTAATAAGCATTTATTGATCATTGATGTGCCAAAGTGTTGGTAAAGGAAGAAATCAAATTATTGGGGGTGAGCCAAAAGGCCTCATAAGGCAGGTTTTAACTGCTTAAATATAGGGAACTTTAGAGCAATACCTTCGATTTTATGTTTAGCATACAAAAAAAATGTTGAATGGATAAGTCAGCATTTTTTTGGTTGGGTAATATAAAGAAATGGTATAGTTCAAAAAATAAGAATAGTCAAAACATTGAGATTTGGCTACGCTACATGGGCTTTTGCATGTAGGTAATCTTTGATGTCCTTGAGGTAATGCATGACATGGATGTTGGGGGGAAGTTTCAAATCCTTGCCGATAACTTGGTAGCCGGAGACCAAAACCATGCTGTCTGGAAACCTTGATCCCAACGAATTGACGTATTCCTGGAGGTCTTCCGATGCGGGTGAAGTAGTGATAACAGTTAATAAGTAATCCGGCTTATGAACTTGATATACCGCATTCAAATCTTCATCCGGTGTGTTTTGACCCAAATAAATGACTTGATATCCGTTGGATTTAAGGAGGTAAGAGGAAAATAGCAGGGAGATTTCATGCAATTCGTTTTGTGGGAGATACAGTAGAAACTTTTTACCATTCCTTGTACTCATCTGACCGTCAATGGCAACGATAAGCTTTTGCCTGATTAGGTTGCTTATGAAGTGTTCCTGTCCGGGATGTATGGAACCTGTCTGCCATAAAATACCAATTTTCGAAAGAAAAGGGTAAATGACATGTATCATCGTCATCTCAAACCCAATCTTTAAAATGTTGGTGGATATTATTTTGTCGAAGCGGGCTTCGTCAAATTCAACCATGGCAATTGTCAATGCATGAATCTGGTCGTCATAGGTGAAAGAACGTTCGGTGAGCGTAATGACCTCCTGACTGATTTTATCACAGGTCATTTTAGCGATTTTGCTTATTTTAAACCCATTTTCATTCAGCAAGGCAACATTCAGAATTAGCCTAAGGTCGGCATCATCATAGTACCGTATGTTGGTGTCTGTGCGCTTGGGGGTAAGTAGATTGTATCGCTGCTCCCAAATGCGAAGGGTATGGGCTTTGATGCCGGACAGCTGTTCTAAATCTTTTATAGAATAATTTCTCACCGTTATCTGTTGGAGTTAAAATATTTTTTTGGTACTACAAATAAGCCAAAAGAGACACTTCCGTCTCTTTTATTGATGGCGTGGTGTGCTTGATGCGCTTTAAATATACCAGACAAATAGCCCTTTTTGGGTTTTTTGAAGAACTTAATCCGTCGGTGTATCAGCATGTCGTGGAGAAAGAAGTAGCTCATTCCGTACATACTGATTCCAATGCCTATCCAAAAACGATAATCCAGCGCATCAACGCCAAGGAAAATCAGCAGAAAGGCAACAGACCCAAAGAACAATGAAAACAAGTCATTTAACTCAAAGGGTTTGACTGTGTGCTGGTGGTGGGTTTTATGGATGTTCCAAAGGGGACCATGCATGATGAACTTATGTATAAACCATCCGGATACTTCCATGATCCCAAAACCCAATAGCGAATACAAGATTGCATGCATAACCATAGGTTTAACTTTTTGCTTCTAGATTTGTTTATTGTTTAAAGGATTAGGGACAGTATTGCAAAAAAGAGAATCAAATTCACAAGCAAAAAAGGAGATAAACTGTTTTGCTTTTTGAAAGCAAAATATCTGTGGCAAACTTGCAGTACAAAAGCAATGAGGAACCAGCCCAAATAATTTTCAAAAGGAATAGCTACCGAAGTCCATGTCCAGAAATCGAGCGCAATGGC
>JBBQXZ010000264.1:0-6748 GCA_038209145.1 Cytophagales bacterium
AGCTTAATAACGAACGCCCCTCCTCCCCCGTTGTGTTTATGAAGCCAGACACGGCACTGCTGAAAAACGGGGAGCCATTTTACCACCCCGAATTTTCCCAGGATATCCACCACGAGGTGGAGTTGGTCCTAAAAATCAACAAGGAAGGCAAATACGTCAAAAAGGAATTTGCCCACAAGTATTTTGACGAAATCGGATTGGGAATTGACTTTACGGCAAGGGACCTCCAACAAAAATGCAAAGAGAAAGGGTTGCCTTGGGAGATAGCCAAAGCCTTTAACGGATCGGCTCCAATCGGTGATTTTTTGCCCGTCAGCACCTTTCCGGATCTCAACAATATCAATTTTCACTTGGATATCAATGGAGAAACGAGGCAAAAGGGCAACACCTCCCTCCTTCTGTTTGACTTCGGGGTGATCATTGAGTATGTTTCCCAATTTTTCACCCTTAAGGTCGGCGACCTGATCTATACTGGCACCCCGGCTGGGGTAGGCAAGGTCAGCGTGGGAGATCACCTGGAAGGTTTTATTGAAGGGCAAAAAATGTTGGATGTTGAAGTTAAGTAGAGTCACCTTCATTGCCTGTTTCTTTCTTGGATTTTTTCTTCAACCCGTGTTTGCCCAAGTACAGCCGGGATATTTCCTGTTTCCCATCAAGCCCGGTGAACGGAACTTTCTGGCGGGGTCCATGGGTGAAATCCGACCCAACCATTTTCACTCGGGCATAGATATCAAGACGGAAGGACGGCAAGGCTTGCCGGTATATGCGGCCGCTGACGGGTATGTTTCCCGGATGAAAATTACCTCTTTCGGGTATGGAAACGTGTTGTATATCACGCATCCCAGCGGCAATATCACCGTATATGGACATCTCCGGGAATTTGAGTCGGGCATGGCCGAATTCATCCGGGAAAAAATGTATGCCGCCAAAAAGAATGAACTGGAATATTATCTGGAACCCGGGGAATTGAAAGTAAAAAAGGGAGACACGATTGCCTTTGCCGGAAACACCGGATCTTCCATGGGTCCACACCTGCATTTTGAGATCCGGGATTCCCTGGACCGCGCCTTGGATCCCCTTGATTTTGGATTTGGTGAAATCATCGATCGGACACCACCATTTGTGCAGCGGATCGCACTTACTCCGCTGGATATAAATAGCCGGGTAGACGGCATTTATCAGCGCAAAGAGTTTCCGGTAACCTATGTTGGGGATGCCTATCAGGTGACCAACGCCATACAAGTATCCGGAAAGGTAGGAATCGAAGTACTTGCCTATGACCAACTCGATGACATGTACAACAGAAACGGATTTCCTACCTATCAGGTATTTGACGGGGAAAGCCAGATTTTCCAAAGTAAGGTCAATCCCATTGATTTTAGTTTGGGGCGGTTTATCCTTGCCCATACCCACCGTAACAGATATACGAGGCTTTATAAAAAAGAACATAATTTATATAGCTTCTATATGCCAGACACTACCTGGAGTGGCGGGATTCGGGTACATCCAAAAGAACATAAAGAGATCACGGTCGTACTCAAAGATACCTATTTGAATAGCCGTAAACTGGTGTTGAACCTACTTGGGGAAGATGTCGGCGACCTACTTTACAGCCAAAACAGCACCTTGGGCAACCAAACGCTGGGCTACCAAGACCACGTTTTGATCATTAATGAGCCCGTGACCAACGCGGGAGATTTTGCCACTTTTTATGTTCACGGATATGAAATGGAAATGCCTTACGCCTACCAAGGCACCAACAAGCGAACCTACCTGTGGGATATGCGACTGGGGGTGCCCGATTCCATCCGGTTATGTACCGAAACAGTTGATCCAGGGGTCAATTTGCGAGTTCATTTTAACCAGGAGACCTTGTATCAGGACAATTTTGCCAGAATTTTATTCAAAGAAAAAACCCTACTTACTGATCTATATCTTCGGGTAAGCCCGCTCTTGGGTCCGTTGCAGACCGGTATTGTCATCAATTCTGATGACGAATACCTGAGGGAGTCCATGGATGTTACTTTCGATGCATCCGGATTTGAGGGAAATAAATCCCGCAGCCATATCTACCTGCAAAGTGGTAATGGATCCAAAAGCTTTCTGGGAGGAAGCTGGGAAGGAGACCGCATTTCCTTCCACACCAGAAACTTGGGCACCTTTGTGGTGGCTACGGATTCCATTGCTCCCAGCATCATGCCCATGAGAATAAACGGATCTGAAATCCGGTTTTCCATTAGGGACGACTTCTCCGGTATCCGGGATTTCGAAGCGTATGTGGATGGGGAGTGGGTGTTGCTGCGCTATGAACACAAACAATCGATGATCTGGTCTGAGAAATTACGAAATAAGCCTTTTAAAGGCGATCTCCTTTTAAAAGTTAGGGATAAGGCAAATAACGAGGCTGTTTTTAAAGGAAAAATTTAATTAATTGCGATATTTATGGCCCTAACTAAATTTATCAACTAAACTCTTAAACGAGATGGCAATAGAAGTAGGTCAGCAAGCACCGGATTTTGAATCCAAAGACCAAGATGGCAATACCATAAAATTATCCGATTATAAAGGAAAGAAGGTAGTACTTTACTTTTATCCCAAGGACAACACACCGGGCTGTACCGCACAAGCCTGTGATTTGAGAGACAACTACGAAGCCCTTCAAAAAGCGGGATACGAAGTGATCGGTATCAGTTCCGATTCCGGAAAATCGCACCAGAAATTTAAACAAAAATTTGAACTTCCCTTTACCCTCTTGGCGGATGAGGACAAGTCCGTTCACGAGAAATTTGGCACTTGGGTAGAAAAATCCATGTATGGAAAAACCTATATGGGAACAGCCCGGACCACCTTTATCATCGATGAAAACGGTGTCATTGCCGAAATCATTGACAAAGTAAAAACCAAAGAACACACCAATCAAATTATCAAATAATTCCTATTCATGGAAAAACATTCAATTGCACAATTAGAAGATATTTGTTCCCAGGTAAGAAGGGATATACTCCGTATGGTACACGGCGTACAGTCGGGACATCCAGGAGCATCGCTTGGCTGTACGGAATTTTTCGTCAGCCTTTATTTCCGTCAGATGAACCACAACAGCGACTTCAACATGGATGGAACCGGAGAGGATATCTTCTTCCTTTCCAACGGACACATCTCCCCTGTATGGTATAGTGTGTTGGCCCGTTCGGGATATTTCAACACCGGGGAGTTGACTACCTTCCGCAAAATCAACAGCAGGCTACAAGGACACCCCGCAACCGAAGAAAATCTGCCCGGTATACGGATTGCCTCGGGTTCCCTGGGTCAGGGATTGTCTGTGGCTATTGGCGCAGCTTTGGCCAAGAAACTAAATCAAGACAACAGTACGGTATATGTGCTTATGGGCGATGGGGAACAGCAGGAAGGGCAGGTGTGGGAAGCAGCCATGGCCGCACCCCATCACAAGGTGGATAACCTGATTGCCACCATCGATGTAAACCGACAGCAGATTGACGGTCCGACGGATTTGATCATGAACCTGCTGGATCTTAAGGCCAAATGGGAAGCCTTTGGCTGGGAGGTGATCGAAACCAAAAAGGGCAATGACATCACCGAGGTTATCGCCGGACTGGAAAAGGCCAAGGGCTTATTGGGAAAAGGCAAGCCCGTGCTGAACCTGCTTCATACCGAAATGGGGTATGGCGTGGACTTTATGGTCGGCACCCATAAGTGGCACGGCATCGCACCCAGCGATGACCAGTTAGCTACTGCTTTAAACCAGTTGGAAGAAACCTTGGGAGATTTTTAATTGGAGAATTAGCAGCAAGCAATATGCTTTCTTAACGACAACAAATCATGGAAAAAACATTAGATACCAAGTTTACATATACAGAAAAAAAGGACACCCGGTCTGGGTTTGGGGATGGATTTCTTGAAGTAGGCAAGAAAAACCCCAATGTAGTAGGCCTTTGTGCTGATTTGATCGGTTCCCTCAAAATGGGTGCTTTTCAGAAGGAATTTCCCGATCGCTTCTTCCAGATAGGGATTGCAGAAGCCAATATGATGGGCATTGCTGCCGGCTTGACCATTGGCGGAAAGATTCCCTTCACGGGTACCTTCGCCAATTTTTCTACCGGAAGGGTCTATGACCAAATCCGGCAGTCCATTGCCTATTCGGGCAAAAACGTAAAGATTTGTGCTTCCCATGCCGGGCTGACCCTGGGAGAAGATGGTGCCACCCATCAAATCCTGGAGGATCTGGGCATGATGAAAATGTTGCCCCACATGACGGTGATCAACCCCTGTGACTACAATCAGACAAAAGCGGCTACCATCGCCATAGCAGACTATGAGGGTCCGGTTTACCTGCGGTTTGGAAGACCGAGTTGGCCGATCTTTACCCCAGCCGACCAGAAATTTGAAATAGGAAAAGCCTGGAAGATGATCGAAGGAACCGACGTGTCTATCTTTGCTACCGGCCACCTCGTGTGGGAAGCCGTGGTTGCGGAAGCCATGCTTCGGGAAGAAGGTATCTCTGCCGAGGTGATCAATATCCATACCATCAAGCCCTTGGATACGGAAGCTATTTTGGCCTCCGTCGCCAAAACTGGCTGTGCCGTGTCTGCTGAAGAACACCAACTAAACGGTGGCCTGGGAGACAGCATCGCCCAAACCCTGGTACGGAATAAACCCGCCCCGCTGGAAATGATTGGCGTGGACGATTCCTTTGGCGAATCTGGTACCCCAACCGACCTGCTCGAAAAATACGGTCTAAATGCCGAAAATATCGTCAAGGCAGTCAAAAAAGTTCTGGCAAGAAAATAAAGGATAAAATCATACCGACTCCAAAAGCAGTAATCTTCCGATTGCTGCTTTTTTTATGCCCTGCGTTTTGCAAAATGTTTACATCAAAGGATTACCTTCTTCATCCTTTTTCTTGATATTTGATCCTGGCGGTATTCAATTCGGCCATCAAGGCTTTCACGTGACTTTCCTCTGTGTCGAAATTGGTGATAAAGGCCCGAAATACGGGCTTTCCATGAATGGGGTAGCTGGAAATCCAGGACTTTCCCGAACCAAGCACAGATTGGATAATGGCAGGGACAAAAGCCGGATCCCGATCATACATCGGATCCATAAAACAAACCACGGGAAAGGGACTGAAATTCAGGATTTTCCAACCGGACCCTTCAAGTTTTTTTCCGCAGGTAATATCCCATGGCGGTTTGATGACCGATGATTTCCTCGTATCCTTTCCAGCCAAACATCAACAAGGACAGGTAAAGCTTGATCCCCAAGGCCCGGCGTGACCATTGGATGGAATGGGTAAAAGGATCGACAATATCCATTTCTTTGGCTTCATTCGGCATGTATTCGGCCGTGATGCGAAAAGTTTTTGCCAATATGTTGGGATGGCTACAGATAAATAAGCTGGTTCCCATGGTGACCGAAAGCCATTTATGGGCATCAAAGGTAATCGAATCAGCCTCCGCTATTCCCAATAGGTAAGGCTTTAAATCGGGATGCAGGGCAGCCGCGCCGCCATAGGCAGCATCTACATGAAACCACAGCCCAAACCTACTTGCTATTTTGCCAATGGCCACCAAATCATCAATCGCCCCGACTCCGGTCGTACCTGCTGTCGCTACGGCCATTACCGGCAGGTGACCGGCGGCAATGTCTTTTTCCAGTTGTTCTTCAAAGAGTCGGATATCCATTTCCAAACGGTCATTTACAGGGATGCTCCGAACAGCCTCATGACCCAGACCAGAAGTCATGGCAGCCTTGTGAATGGAGTGGTGAGATTCGGAGGAGCAATAAATCAAGGGGCGATGGGAAAGCCCATACAGCCCATTGGAACCATAATCGGGCAACAGGTGATTCAGCGCACACAGGACTGCGGTCTGATTGGCCTCTGCCCCACCTCCGGCAAACACCCCATCAATCAGGGCTGGATCGAACCCGAATTTCTCCCCAAAGGATTGAATCAAGTAGCTTTCCACCTCATTGGCAAAAGGGGAATGGCTCCATGCCGCCAGCTGCGGATTAAATACCGCTGTGATCAAATCCGCAACAATGCTGGGGAACTGGGATCGGGGATTGAACAAGCCGAAATACGTGGGGTGAGGAGTATGTACAGAAAAATCTGTTAATCCATTGATAATGTAATTAATAGAATGTTCAGGATCAAGCTTTTGTTCAAAGTCAAATGCACGCACCAAATCTCTAATAGCAGCCTTGTCCAAGACAGGTGTCACCCGATGGTTTTGGGTATTTTCATAGTAATGTAAGAGCATTTCCAAGGTTTTGTCCAGGTGTGCTTTTTTCGCTGAAGCCGATAAAAAGGATGCCGCCATACAATTAATTTTAAAGGATAAAGTTAATTTAATGTTTTGTGACTACTTTAGAACCTAAAGATAATCCCAAAATATCCACCTATCTAGAAAGTCATTGTTAACTAAATGATTCTCACATAAAGAATTCCACCACCTTTCCTGACATATGAACCTCCTACAATTAACCTACGCCACTCGTTTCTTATCCCGTCTTTTACTTTTTTTCTCTCTTTCAACAGTTAGCCACGCCCAACAACTTGCCAGGACATCTACTGATCAGGGCTACCAACTAACAGAAGATGGTTCTCCGAGGCTCTTCTATCAATCGGCTACCAAATCCCAAGATGGCATGTACCCACGGGCGAATTATATCCATCCCCTCTATGACCAGAAAGGCGGGATCATTACGGAAGATTTTCCGGTCGACC
>JBBQXZ010000265.1:0-6746 GCA_038209145.1 Cytophagales bacterium
CGGATTTTCTGTTTCTTCTGGGTCTTCTTAGCATGATTTTTAGATAAAAGTTTTTAATATGTGACAATCAGTTTATAAAATTACCAAATTGCTCAAGAACTCCGCCGAACAATGGAATCTAAAATTGATTTCTGCCAGGAGGGGAGAAATCCCTTAGGTAGACATCGAATAAGTTATGTTTTCTACAAGTGCAGGATTTTGTTTTGTAAGATATCCTGAATAAGTGAGGCCTCCTGGTTTTCATAATTTTCAATATAGTAATCGCAGGGAGGTAGTTCTTCCTTGGTATGTGAGGACAAAACCCCAACCACGCGCATGCCGGCATTCAAGGCAGCAGAGACACCAGAATAAGAGTCTTCGAATACAACGCATTGCCCGGGTAACACGCCTAAGTTGGAGGCAGAAGTTAAATAGACCTCAGGATCGGGCTTGTGCTTTTTGACATTTTCACTGGCTAAGATAGACTCCATCTTTGATTCAAATCCCAATTTTCCCATAATCAGTTCCAAATTGGCAAATGGGGCAGAAGTAGCGACACCGGTTTTGAAACCTAAATCTTTCAATGAATCCAAAAATGTGAGAAATCCGGAAATTGGTGTTATGGCATCTTTGTATATTTCCCGAAACAAGCTTTCTTTTTCTTGCTCCAACTCCACGAATTCATCACCTACTATCTCCCTACCTAAAAAATGGCTGAAAATATATTTATTGCTTTTTCCATACATGTGTTTGGCGAAGTCCTCCTCAGTAGGATGGAGGTTCCTCTTGTCAAAGAACACTTGGAAGGCCTTGGAATGATACGGGTTGGTGTGGCAAATGACACCATCCATGTCAAAAATTACAGCTTGTTGACTCATTATATAATACCGTGGTTATTAAAAATTTATTATGGTTTTTTCAATGATATCGCAACACATATGGAGTTCTTCTTCGGTTATCACCAAGGGTGGGGCGAAACGGATAATATTGCCATGGGTAGGCTTGGCCAAAAGCCCGTTGTCTTTGAGTACAACACAAATATCCCAAGCCGCGGTACTGTCATCGGGCGTATTGATTACAATTGCATTGAGCAATCCTTTCCCCCTAACAAGGGAAACCCAATGCGATTTTTCAACCAACTTCCCCATCCGCTCTCTGAAAATGTGGCCAAGCCGCCGTGCATTTTGGGCAAGTCTTTCATCCCGGACCACTTCCAACGCTGTCATGGCAACTTTCGCTCCCAGCGGATTTCCCCCAAAGGTTGACCCGTGCTGACCAGGTTTGATGAGTTCCATAATTTGATTGTCCGTCAATACCGCAGAAACCGGAAAAAATCCACCTGAGAGTGCCTTGCCCAAGATTAAAATATCCGGACGGGTGTAGGTGGACTGCCTTTCACAGTGACCTTCACAACTGCAATCACCGCATACTGCAAGCAGCGATCCGGTTCTGGCGATTCCCGTCTGAATTTCATCTGCCATTAAAAGCACGTTTTTCTTCAGGCAGGCTGCGGCTGCCTTTGGGATATAATCTCCCGCAGGTGTATAGACACCTGCCTCTCCCTGAATGGGTTCTACCAGAAAACCCACCACATTGGGGTTGTCCTCCAGTGCTTTTTCCAAAGCAGGGATATCGTCAAAAGGTATCCGGATAAAACCTGGGGTAAAAGGACCGAAATCTTGACGGGCATTGGCATCATTGGAAAAAGAAATTACAGTGGTTGTACGCCCATGGAAATTATTTTCCGCCACAATGATGGTAGCCTCGTTTTCAGCAATTCCTTTGGTTTCATATCCCCACTTTCGAGCAATTTTAATTGCCGTCTCCACGGCTTCCACCCCAGTATTCATTGGCAGCACTTTTTCAAATCCAAAATATTCGGTGATAAACTTTTCGTAGGGACCCAATACGTCATTGTAAAATGCCCTAGAAGTCAGTGTTAGGGTACTTGCTTGCTGCACCAATGTATCCAAAATTCTTGGGTGGCAATGGCCTTGGTTAACTGCGGAATAAGCCGAAAGAAAATCAAAATATTTCTTCCCTTCCACATCATAGAGGTAAACCCCTTCTCCCCGCGAAAGGACTACCGGGAGGGGATGGTAATTGTGGGCACCGTATGTATTTTCTAAGGCTATTGCCTCTTCACTTCTAGCTATCAATTCTGACATATGTCTTTTATATTATGGAATTTATTGCGACGCTCCACCGCCCGTAGATAGTATGGCTACTGCAAAGATAGGCAATGTGCCTTGGAATAAAGAATTGAAACCAAAAAGATGAAATACAACGAATTATAAAATTATTTGCGAATGCATTTTTGGAATTCCATGAAAACTTCCGATATTTGCACACTCAATTGGAAAAAGTCTTAAAATCAGACACTTTATATATCATGGCAAAAGTTTGTGACATCACTGGAAAAAGGCCTCGGGTAGGTAATAACGTATCCCACGCAAACAATAAAACAAAGCGTATGTTTTATCCAAACCTGCATAAGAAGAGTTTTTTTATTCCTGAAGAAGATGCTTGGATTACCCTAAAGGTTTCCAGCAAAGCCCTCAGGACGATCAATAAAATAGGTATTACCGCTGTGTTGAAAAAAGCACAGAAAAAAGGCGATATCATCATCAAATAAGAAATAACCTCACTTAAACGAATATAGAGCGATGGCTAAAAAAGGAAGCAGGGTGCAGGTGATCATGGAATGCACAGAGCACAAAAATAGCGGTATGTCAGGTACTTCCAGGTATATCACGACCAAGAACAGAAAAAACACCACCGAAAGATTGGAATTGAAGAAGTTTAATCCAATTTTGAAGAAAATGACTGTTCATAAAGAAATTAAGTAAGCTGTCTACAAATAACTGTAGAAAGATCGTACAATATCCTAAGGATAAACTAACCAAAAAATGGCAAAGAAAGTAGTTGCAACCCTGAAAAAAGAAGGCGGTATTACGTATTCAAAAGTAATCAGAGCCGTAAAGTCCGAAAAAACCGGTGCTTATACATTTAAAGAAGAAATGGTCCCCACCACCATGGTGCAGGAAACTTTGAAAAAATAATTGCATTCACCCTCATTAAGAGTTCATAAAATCCCTTTCGATTGTAATCGGAAGGGATTTTATGATTATATTGGACGCTAAAATGATTTCAAATTATGGGAGTTTTCGGTTTTTTTTCTAAGGAAAAAAAGGATAGTTTGGACAAGGGACTGGAAAAATCCAGCCAAAACATTTTTTCCAAACTTGGCAAGGCCATCGTGGGTAAATCCAAGGTGGATGAAGATATTTTGGACGAATTGGAAGAAATCCTGATTACTTCTGATGTTGGAGTAGATACGACCCTCAAGGTTATTCAGCGGATAGAAGAGCGGGTTGGTCGGGACAAGTACCTCAATGCAGCGGAATTAGAAATAATTCTTCGGGAAGAAATCGCCGGACTCTTGGAAGAAAATAATACAGATGATCTGGAAGACTTTGATTTACCTAAAGGCAAATCCCCCTATGTTATCATGGTTGTAGGTGTGAATGGCGTGGGTAAAACCACTACCATTGGCAAACTTGCCCACCAGTTTAAGCATTCCGGTAAATCAGTGATGTTGGGAGCTGCCGATACCTTCAGAGCGGCCGCTGTTGATCAACTGATTTTATGGGGGGACAGGGTCGATGTTCCGGTCATTTCGCACGGTATGAACACTGACCCGGCATCTGTTGCATTTGATACGGTGAAAAAAGCGGTGGAAATGAAAGCAGATGTAGTTATCATCGATACCGCGGGTAGACTACATACCAAAGTAAATTTGATGAATGAGTTAACCAAAATCAAACGGGTGATGCAGAAGTTTATTCCCGAAGCACCCCATGAGATTTTGTTGGTATTGGACGGTTCTACCGGGCAGAACGCCTTTATTCAAGCCAGGGAGTTTACCAAAGCTACCCAAATAACAGCTCTTGCCATCACCAAATTAGATGGTACAGCAAAAGGCGGCGTAGTGATCGGGATATCCGATCAGTTTAAGATCCCTGTCAAATATATTGGTGTCGGGGAGAAAATGACGGATCTTCAGGTTTTTAACCGGAAAGAATTCGTGGATTCACTTTTTAAGAAAAAGTAGTATCATTTCAATTTGTCCTGAGGAAAATTTCTCAGGTTTTTTTTATTTTTTTTTCGTCAAGGTTGTAACATTTACCTTTCTCAATCATCATCTTCCTGAATGAAGACTTTTTTTGAAAAGCAAATCTGGCCATTAAAAGCTAAGTTATATAGGCTAACCTATCTCTGGGTAAAGGACCGGGAGGTAGCAGAAGATATTTTGCAGACGGTCTTTGAAAAAACGCTGAGGAATGAGGGGGATCTAAGCAAACTTAGAAATCCGATTGGATGGGTAGTGGCCAGTTTGAAAAATGAAAGTCTTCAACATCATAGGGAAATAAAAAGAATGTCTGGACTTAGAGATCTTGATTTGCCAGATCCGGGCAGCTCTTCCGATGAGGTGGATCAGCGAATTGAGCAGGTTTTCCGCTTTGTTAGATCACTGCCCGAAAAGCAGCAGGAAGTTTTCCATTTGAGAGAGGTAGAGGGTTTAACGTACGAAGAGATTTCCGATTATTTGGAAATCTCCCTAGATCAGGTAAAAGTTAATCTTCACAGGGCACGAAAATCACTTAGGGAACATTTGACAAGAATAGGGAATGAAAGATAGGCTAAGGGAATTATTGGATAAATACTGGCAAGGAGAATCATCCCTGCCGGAAGAAAATGAACTCAGAATCTTGCTAAAAGAAACTGACTCGTATCCGGAGCTCAAGGAGTTTTTCTCGGGGATTGATCAACTGGCCCAAATGGACATGGGAACTATCCAACCGGAGATATCAAGGAGGAGCGTCTTTGGATTTTTCTTAAAGATAGCAGCCGTTTTCATTGGGTTGGTAATCATTGGTGGCCTCATTTACAGCGACTACCATCATAGGCAGCAAGAGAAAGCCTTTCTACAAGTTATGGAGGCCTTTGCCCTGATTCAAACCAATATGGAGAAAGGAACTACGGAACTTCACATAATGAGCGAAATGCACCATTTAAATAAAGCACATGAACTGTTTAATAGGAATGAACTAAAAGAATAAGTATGAGAAAGCTATTGACATTAGTTGTTTTACTGACATTGAGCGGCACAGTGTGTGCCCAAGACGATGCCATTGTCAAATTCTTCTCCAAGTACATGGAGGATGACCGATTTTCAAGGGTATTTATCAGCCCCAAAATGATGCAAATGGCTGGAGGGTTTCTAAAGTCGGATGCTGCTACAGCGGATCCTGATTCAAAGGATTTGGGAGAGTTGATTGCCAAAGTAAGAGGTATACGAATCCTCAGTGCGGAAAAAGTAAACGGCAAAACCTTTTATGATGAAGCCATGAGCACGCTGTCCAAACACAAGTATGAAGATCTCATGGATGTGGCAGACAAAGACTCCAACACCAAATTTATGGTCCGAGAAGAAAATGGACTTGTTAAAGAACTGTTGATGCTTTCGGGAACGCGGGAAAGCTTCACCCTCCTCAGTATGTTGGGTAATTTTACTTATAAGGATTTAAATATGCTGGCAGATAAAACGAACATGCCGGGAATGGATGAATACAACAAAGGGAAAAAAAAGAATAACTAAAACGCACAGAATTATGAAAAAATTTATCTTGGCAATCTGCATGAGCTTAGCCATCAGTCCGGTATTCTCTCAGAGCAAAAGTGTGGCCGCTTTGTATCAAAAATATAAATCCCATCAGGATTTTTTTCACCTGGATCTTGGAGGTAACTTTATGAACCTGGCAGAATCCTTCAACGTGAAGCTTGGGGATGGACAAGGGGAATCCATTTCCCAGTCCCTGGAAAAAATCATCATGTATAAAATCCCGGTAAAGGGAGAGGCCGCCGGAGTTGAATACCTTAACATGCGTAAAGGGCTGGAAAAAGAACGGTTTGATGTGCTGATGGAAGCAGGCAAATCCAAAAGTGGGGTTATCCTTTATGGAAAAGGGGGAAGCCGAATCAAAGATGTGGTGCTGCTTGTCCGTGATGATAAGGAAGAATTGATGGTATTTGAGATGATCGGTGATTTCGATCCCAAATTGCTTTCCGAATTTGGGAAATAAAATTAACTGGATCCAATACAAAAAGGAGAGCCATTAAGTGGCCCTCCTTTTTGGTTTTTACACAGTACAAGTGCAAGCCGTTTTCCATAAAGATTTGCAATTGACTGGCCTGGTCTTTCATGAATCCATGGCATTCCCGCTTGGAGAATCCCTTACCCTTGAGCCAAGCCACCCCTGTCTCATTCTTGTAAACCACACGAAAAATACCCTCACCATCAGTGACCCAACAGCAACTCATGAGCATATAGAACTGGTAGTGAAAGGACCAACAAGCGGAATTCAACGGCTGACAATTGAACTTCCTTCAGGGTTGGATGCGGGTAAAAGTATTTCTATCGCTGATAAATTAACCTTTAACTGACTTTTTAACTATTTTTAAATAGCGTCCGAGGCCATTTTGAATTAGTTTTAGCACATGAAGTATAAGAAAATCAACTACATTTGGTTGGGGATCCTTGTCGCATGTTCGCAGCCTGCTAAAGATTCCATGGATACGGATAGTTTCGAAGTATCTGTGGTAGATTCCATTCGGATAGACTACCTGGGAAATCTTTTTGTAATGGACCATGATCCCACTTCCGGATTGTACCTGAGCAGAAACAACAGCACCGATGAAATCGT
>JBBQXZ010000266.1:0-6702 GCA_038209145.1 Cytophagales bacterium
CATGCCACCACCGATGATGAGGTTGTCAACATTATCCAACAACCGCTCAATGATTAGAATTTTGTCTGAGATTTTGGCTCCTCCCATGATGGCTGTAAAAGGCCTCTCCGCACTGGTCAATATCTTTTCAGCATTCTCCAACTCGGACTGCATCAAGTATCCAGCGACTTTCTCTATAAAAAACTTGGCGATTATTGCGGTGGAAGCATGGGCACGGTGAGCTGTTCCAAAGGCATCGTTGACATAGATATCCCCTAATCTGGATAGTTTCTCGGCAAAATCCACATCTCCTTTTTCCTCTTCTTTGTGAAAACGCAAGTTTTCCAACAACAATACCTCACCCGGATTTAAGGCTGTAGCCAGGCTGGTCACCTCTGTGCCTATGCAATCTTTGACAAACTTCACCTTCAAATCAAGTGCTTTGCTAAGATCCACGACGATATGATTGAGGGAAAATTTATCCTCAGGGCCAGACTTGGGTCTTCCAAGGTGAGACATTAATATCACCGAACCCCCATCTTTCAAAATCTTTTGTATCGTCGGAACTGCTGACGTGATCCTCGTATCATCGGTTACATTGCCTTTTGCATCCAAAGGGACATTGAAGTCAACACGCACCAGGGCTTTTTTTCCCTTAAAATCTACGTTATCTACTGTTTTTATTCTATTTTTCATCGTCGAAGTTTATATTGGTTGGTTCAAAAATACACATTTTATTTCGCAGCTGCTCTCCGAAGTCGGTCATTAATGGCCTTTCCAAGGTCTTTTTCTGGTAGCTCTTCTGCCAAAATTACGGAAACATCCGCTTTATCCAACAAGCGCATTCCAGAAAATAAATTTCTTGCCGCTTCCCCCAGTCCTCCCGAAGGACTCAAAACTACTTGACAATTTTCGGGCAAATCCGGAAAAGATTTGGTGAAAGATAGGACCCCAAATTTATCTCCCCGCTCAATAAATTCGGCTACCAACGTATCCAAGTTCCCCAAGACAACTGGCGTCTTGGGGGCGTAATGGCTTTTCAACATACCCGGTGCTTTGGGATTGCTACTTGACTGGGGAAGAATCAGCACCGGTCCCACTACCTGCTCAATAGCTGATACAGGGATGCCTCCCAATCTGTAAACGATAACCTGTCCCTGCTCAATGCCCACAATAGTACTTTCTAATCCAACCGAGCAGTCGCCTCCATCCAAGATATAGGGAATCTTGCCTCCGAGTTGTTCCTGTACATGAAGTGCACTGGTAGGACTGATGTATCCAAATGGGTTGGCACTGGGAGCTGCCAGTGGGAAATCAAGATTTAAAAGTAATTCCCTGGTCAACGAATGACCGGGTATCCGAACGGCAACTGTATCCAATCCACTTGTTACCAGGTGTGGTATTTCATCCTTTTTGGGCAATAATAACGTCAGTGGGCCCGGCCAGAAAATTTCCGCCAATACCATCAACTCCTCAGGAAAAAAACGGATATAAGCATATGCTTGCTCCAAATTTCCCACGTGAACAATCAAAGGGTCAAAGCTGGGACGCTTTTTTGTTTCAAAAATAGCAGTCACCGCCTCTGGGTTCAGCGCGTTGCCGGCCAGCCCATAAACCGTCTCCGTCGGTATGCCAACCAGCTTACCTTCCCGAAGCAATTGACTGGCTTTTGCAATATCAGTTCCTATTTCCGCCATTATGCTTCACAAAATTCATCTATCCATTCCTTTGCTTCTGTATATCCCAAACTCAGGGCCATTTTTAAATGTCCACAGCCTTCTTCTTTATTTCCCAAGGCACTCATTTGGGTTACACCAAGCAAGTAATAGGCAGCTCCATTTCTTTTGTCCAAGTTTATCACATCGGTTAGGGAGGAGATGGCACCCATCGGGTCATTGTTTCCGAGCAAAGCCTTGGCTTTGTTGAAATGTGTTTGTGCCTGGTTGGGATTGGACTGGAGTGCCAATTCAAAATCAAAAAGGGCATCTTCATAGGCCTCCATGCCCAATAAAGCCAGGCCCCGGTTATAATAAATATCTGTTTGACTGGGGTCTAGACCGTTCGCAAAATTGTAATCGACTATGGCACCCTTAAACTCTTTCTTCTCCAAAAACGCATTGCCACGGTTAAAAAATGGCTTATAGGAGGTACTGTCCAACATAATGGCACGATTGAAGGCATCTATGGACTGATCCCATTGCTGCATTTCAAAATAGGCAACCCCTTTTACATTCCAGGCAGAGAAGCTGCCTGAATCCTGCTCAATTATCCGATCAAAGTATTCAATAGCATTTTTAAACTCTCCCACCTCCATCCGATCAATCCCCTCTTGCAATAATTCCTCCGGTGACGGCGAACAGCTAAGCAGGCCAATAAACAGCAGGCATACACCTCCAAATTTTTTCATCTTATAGAAATTTTTGGCAAAGATATGAAATCTCCCGGTCTATACCTTGGGAAATCCGGTTCTTTGATGGGTTTACCTATAACTGCAAATAACAAATGTAAAATAAAGCAACCTGATTTTCACCTGAAGAGTCGCCGTTCTAAAGAATGTTGCTAAAAAACAGGAAAACTAGTCATCACATCAGTGTCCTCAGATAATAATTTCAGATTTGCTGGTCTTTTCCAACATCCGAAGGATGGAACTGTTAGGACCTACCAATTCCTCAATATAGTCGAAATTAATCCACGCCAAGTCTTTACTTTCAGAACTTATGGTGAGGGGTTCGTTGATTTCAGCTTCGATCAGAAACCGCACATCATAGTGGAAATGTTGGGGAACATCGCCCCTTTCGGGAATCAAGTGTCTGTCTATATCAAATATTGACCTGTCCACCAATCGTAGGGAAGCCAGACCGCTTTCTTCGCGGGCTTCATTTAAGGCCACCTCCAGCAGGTTATCATTGCTATCGGCATGGCCACCAAGTTGAAGCCACTTGTCAAGCTTCCGATGTAGGGTCAACAGCGCATGCGTACGGTCTTTGTTCACAATCCAAGCCGAACCTGTAAAATGTCCCTGACCCCTTTCCCTACTAAATGCCAAGGGATCCTCCAGCATGCCGACAAAGTCAGTGAGGAGGGATTTTTCATCGTCAAATGGCGTTCGATAGTTTTCTAAGAGGAATTTCAAATGTTTCCTGTTCATAACGATTTAGGGATTAAAGAGCCTTTCGACAAAATCATCAAAGGGCTTTGCCGGCAGATATAAGTGGTCAGCGTATACCGTCACCAATACTTTAAGAAAACTGGGTTTATCGTCTAGGGAAACTTTCTCTATGGACACATTACCAAAAAGCTGATCTATTTTCTGACCCAGAGAGGCTGCGGACAGAGGCGGTTTGAAATAAAGCTTCTCGGTAATCTTCACCGAATCCTGCAGTTCCTCCATTTTTCTGTCCAAACTTACCCGTTGATATCCCAAAGCTAACATTCGCTGGCCAAAAGAAAAGAAAAGCTGATGAAATATTTTGGACGTGAGCGGATATTCATAGGTAACGGCAAATCCATTGGCATAGGGTGAGGCAAGTACATGCAAGGTTGGTTTGTCGGTAATGCCTGCCTTTTTTAGATGAAGGTTATTGTATACCTTGTTCAATGCTCCCTTGCCCTCTTCAGACTCCATCCAATCGAGTGTGGCAGACATTTCGTCTTGGGATTGGGTAAAGTTTTCTTTGTAAGTGAGTTTTTTCTGCCTGTCAGGGAACAATTTCCCAATAATATCTTCTATAAAGGTCATTCCAATTTGATTTTTATTTTTCCGTTCACCCCGGTGCAAATAACCTCCTCGTCTTCCATCGTACGCAGCACCTCCGCCGCTTCCATGTCTTGGGAAACTCCCGCAGCATTTAGAAGATTATTAATGGAAAACGAATTACCCCCTGATAAAGTTTTGAGTATTTTCTTTCTAATGACAGCATGACGCTCAAGCAGGTGTCCTGATTTTTTCAATTCCAGGCAAACATCACAGGTACCACATGGCAGCTCACTTTCTTCACCAAAATAGTCCAACACCTGGAGGTTGCGGCATCGCCTGTTATTTTCCACATAATCAGCCATGGCCTTTGCCTTGCTGATGGCCAATGCCCTTCTTCGCTGAATCCGCTGCTGGTCCAATGGTAGCTTTCCCGCATCGAACCTGGGAGTAAGGAAAGTAACTTGTGGGGTATCCTTTCTGGGATGATATGCGATTGTATCCATCTCGTCCAGTTGCTTAAGCAGCTTAACCAAGTCAGTCTGTGAAATAGATAGGCTCTTGGCCAACCTCGATTCCTCAATTTTGACGTAAACGGCAAAAAGCTCTCCCCCATGCATGCGCAAAAGCAGCTTGATAAGCGGATCCAGCCGGGCATATTGTACCTGAATTTCGTACAGTTGTGTGGGATTGACCAATATATGCAAGGTGGATGGCGTATGGATACTTTCACTCAATAGCAATAGCGACTCCTCTTCCATTACTTTCATGGCATTGTAGGTCAGGAGCGGGTCCAATTCATAGGTCTGTGTGAACGTATGCATATCAAAATCAAAACTACTCATCTGACTGCTACCCACGGCCAAGCGATAATTGTTGGCCAGGCATTGATACACCTTTTTAATCCATTCCGTAGGAGGATACGCCTTCTCCGCGCGCTCCATCAGAGTAATAAGGTCAAAGGGCTGCGCAATGAGCACCGCATAGGCCTTTTTACCGTCACGGCCTGCCCTACCCGCTTCCTGGTAGTAGCTTTCTAAATTTTCGGGCAAGTCGGTGTGAATAACCACCCGTACATCGGACTTGTCTATCCCCATCCCAAAAGCGTTGGTAGCTACGATGACACGTATCTTGCCTCCGATCCATTCGGTCTGCCGCTGCACACGCAATTCCGGTGTCAACCCCGCATGATAATAGGTCGCAGAGATCTTCAATTGGCTGAGTTGGTCAGCAATTTCTTTTGTGCCCTTTCTGTTGCGGGCGTAGATGATCGCAGTGCCCGGCACTTTTCGAAGAATGTCAAGTGCCTTTTCAAATTTGTTTTCCGCTTGCCGAACCACAAATGAAAGGTTGGCACGGGTGAATGACTGGATAAAAACCTTTGGAGAATCCAGGCAGAGCTTGTCGATGATGTCCTGCCTAACCTCCAGCGTCGCAGAAGCTGTAAGGGCGATAAATGGCACCTTCGGGTGAATTTCACGTAAAGCAGCAATTTCTAGATAAGGTGGCCTAAAATCATACCCCCACTGGGAAATACAGTGGGCCTCATCCACCGCAATAAGGGAAACGGGCATCCGTTGAAACCTGGCTAGGAACAATTCTGTCTTGAGCCTTTCCGGAGACACGTAAAGGAATTTGATGTCCCCATAGACACAGTTATCCAGCAGGGTGTCTATTTCCCGCTGTCGCATCCCGGAATAAATCGCCACTGCCTTTACCCCTTTCTGTTTTAGATTATCCACTTGGTCCCTCATCAATGCAATCAGCGGACTGACCACCAGACAGATTCCATCCATCATCAACGCAGGCACCTGAAAACAGATGGATTTTCCCGCTCCTGTGGGCAGGAGGGCTAGTGTATCCTGCCCTTGAGCTACGGAAAGGACAATTTCCTCCTGAAGCGGTCTAAAGTCCTGATAGCCGTAAACCTGCTTTAATACATCTAATGCCTTGCTTTTCAATGGTTGGGTCGAAAACGAGTAAGATTAGCTAAAGAAGAAGAATAATTGACTCCCTGACTCGTGCAACATATTTTTTATCAAGATAGGAGACTATTATTCCAAACACAAGTTTCAGAAGTCACTTTGTGATATAGCGCAATGCATGGCCGAAGGGAAATTCCTGACCGGATCTTGGGTCGTAACGCCGCCATAGTCCTGTTTGGAAATATTCCATTTCCGCGGATAACTCAGAAGCCTGCGCTGGCACCCGGACGGCACCTTTATCTGGTAGGAACACGTAGAGGTCTTCGTCAACTACCCTCCAAGCCAAAGGCTTGCCATCCGTTATGCCGTACTGGATACGGTTTGGGAATATTTTATAGGACACATCCTTTTCGGATACCCCATCGATGAGGAAGTAAAGTTGCCCGTTGGAAAAGTAGTCAACTGCTTTACCTTTATTTACTTGATAAACCAGCATTTCTGTGGCATGCTGTTTTCTATGGAAATCCCACCACCTTATTCCCACCAAAGAAAAGGCGAATGCCATACCTACATAGGCAACCTCTTTCTTTCGACGTTGAATGAGTAGGTAGATGCAAGAAATAAAACCCCAAGTCAGTAGCATTTCTTTCCATTGGAAACTTAAGTTTTCCATTTTAGAAATTGGCAGGTATTGTATCGAAAAAATGACAGCATTTACCCAGCTGATCAGATAGCCCAACGCTGTTCCCATAAGCAGCGCTACGGGTTCTAAAAAAGACAGTAAGAGAAATGGTATTCCACATGCCATGATCGCAAAGGCTCCGGGTATGACCACGACATTTGCCAACATAAAATAGGTGGGAAATACATGAAAATAATAAACAGATAGCGGAAAAGTGGCAAGCTGGGCAGCCAACCCAACGCTTGTTATTTGCCAGATATAATCCACCAGCTTACTTTTGGGCGTCCACCAACTGACGATGACAGGCTGGAAAAGCAAGATGCCCGTTAACGCAAGATAGGAGAGCTGAAACCCTACCGAAAACACAATAAAGGGATCATACAGCACCAAAATCATGGCAGACAAAGCCAATGGATTGAAAA
>JBBQXZ010000267.1:0-6701 GCA_038209145.1 Cytophagales bacterium
ACGTCCCTATTTCCATTGGGATGATAAATTGTCACCACCTTGCCTCGAAAGCCCTCAGCATGGGCATGCTTGGCATTCAGTATCTCGGTAAAGTCCGCACTGTGAACGGAAAGACCAATAATACCTACTTTCACGATCGGATAAACCATTTGTTCTTTTATCTCAAGTCTAATTTGAATGAATTTTCGGTAGAAACAGCGAGGTTAGGATATGATTAGCCTATGGAACTACCTTCATAATACCCCTCATCACCGGGGCATGTCCCGGAAAGGTGCATACAAACTGATAATTTCCCGATTTGCCTGGGGCATTGAACTTTAAGGTTTCCTTGGTTTTTCCAGCCAACATTTTGGTAGCCTCCAAAATTTTTGGACTCTCGGGAATATACTGCTTGTCGGGTCCTTTTTCTCCCAATTCTATCGCCATTGATGCCATTTCATCTGCGGCTCCCGGTTGCACGATAAGAAGGTTGTGTTCCATTAAATCTGTATTGTCCAGGGTCAGTTCCACCTTTTGATTGGCCTTTACCGTAAATTCAGAGATGTCAAATGCCATTTGGGCGGCAACAATAGTCAATATGGCCACAGGTTCATTTTGAAGTTCCAAAGTAGCTTTTCCAGTCGGTTTTTGGGCCGGGGAAGCATGGTTTTGGGTTCCTGAATGGACCTGAGGGTCGTCCACTTCTGTAGAATCGGATTTATCCCAAAATTTTTCATAATAAGTTCTGAACTGCATGCCTGAAATATCGGAGGATGAACCTCCGCGTTGGTGGGAATTCCTATCACTCCAAAACCAGGCAACCTTTTGCGCTGCTATCCTTGCCTTTTCTTCCGGGGATTTCAGCACCATTGTGAGCAAATCCCTATTGATCACATTATGCTGCTGGTGCAGCCATAAAATTTCCAGCATAGGAAGTGTATCCTCTATTTTTTGGGGATCCAAGGTTTCTGCCCATTTTTTGGCTTTTTCTATCACCTCCTCCGTATCCCTTCCGCTTAATTCAACCCTGACACCGTGCCTTATCCCATCCACCGGGCTACGGAACAATTCCAGAAGCTTTTCAACAGGTTCACCATGGATGGATACTGGTTTTTGAAGGGGTCTGTTTTTGGCGGTGATCCGGTATATTCTCCCGTGGGATTGGTCCCGGTTTATATCCCTGAGGTTATAGGGGGAATGGGTAATAACGGGATTATACCAATCTCCAAAATAAAGAGCACCATCGGCACCTATAACCCCATCAGAAGGGCGGAAATTGGGATCACCTGTATACCCTTCTGGTACTGTTCTAGGTGTTGCTTCGGAAGAGGGACGGAAAGTCGGATCATTTCCTGTATAAACAAGGTCTCCTGCCTCTCTGCCTTCCACCACACCCAACGGCTTGTATTCCAGTTGATAGCGCTTAATGCCCTGAAAACCGATCACATTATAAATCAAAAAATTATTTTGGTACTTGTCAGAAAAATGTTCGCTTGACAATATCTGATTGGAGGTTATTGGTCTTATGGTTGGATTGAACAATGGCCTTTTGTCAAATTCGTTGGTGTCTGATGATGCGGTAACCGTTCTTTTATAATATACCTGGAATGCTTTGCCACTCGTACCATCTGTAATGAGCGGGTTACCCCATCTGTCAATACTAATGCCATGGGCATTTGGAGTGTTTTCTACCATAAAGGAAAAATCAAAAGTCCTTGGGTTAAAACGATAAAGCCCAGGCGTACCTGATTCTTCACTTCTCCGATAAGGTGTTTCCACATTTTCAAGGATGAAAATTCCCCTTTGGTAATAGATGTTGCCATCAGGAGCATATATTAGGTTATTGGCAGTGTGGTGGGTGTCATCCGAACCCAATCCACCAAAAAGCCGTTCTTGAAAATCCGCCACCCCATCACCATCCGTATCCTTAAGGAACCATACATCCGGTGCAGAGATTACTATTACACCTCCATTCCAGAATTCAAACCCTGTAGGATGGGGAACATGTGCAAAGGTGGTTACTTTATCCGCCCTGCCGTCACCATCTTCATCGCTGAGGTATACCAGCCTGTCCGTCATAGGCTTTCCAGGCTGCCATTTAGGGTATGTGGACCAAGATGCGACCCAAATGTTCCCCTTTGCATCCACCTGTAGGGCAACCGGATTGATGATTTCAGGAAATTCATCCTCCGCCGCAAATAAATTCACTTCCAGTTCATCGGGAACTGTCATTCTTTCAATGGCTTCTTCCGGATCTACATATTTTATGTCCCTTACAATATGCGTTCCCACTATCAAAGGTTCTGGAATGTTACTGTCATCCACTGTCAAATCTTCCCCCTTGGCCCTGGCCCAAATTTTTTCATCCCTGTTTGCCACCATGACATCCAGCATTTTCAATTCCCGTTGCAGGGTTTCATAATTCCCATCCTGAATGGAGCGTGTTCCCCAGACATCATTGCCGCTGATGGCACGGTAACGATGAAACCAGTAATGGTTTTTGTCCTTTACGGAAGACCGAAGGGAATCCAATTCTTCTCCGTCCATGTTCCTTGCATTGCCTAGCAAAGACTCGGCAATGTACCGGCCTACTTCCTGGTTCCCTCTTTCATTTAAATGGATCCCATTGATGGTCAATGGTTCGTCGATTGTATTGTACATTTCTTTTGAAGCATTATACAAATCAATGAAAGCCACTTCCTTTTCCTCAGAAACCTCGGCCATGGCCTGTGTATAAGCGGCTAGTCTGGGATTGTTCTCCGATCCGTCAGGGATATTGGGAGAGTCCAGATCTTCATGTGCTATAGGTGAAAACAACACTATTTTAGGTTCATTGACTGAATCATATTTCTGGGTACGTACATGATCAATCCATTGGGAAAGCTGATTTTTGAATTCCTCCGGTTTGTTCTCAAAGGATTCATTGTACCCAAAAAAGGAAAATATAACATTGGCTTTTATATTGGCCAAATGACTATCGCTATCCCCAAAACCTTCGTGGGACCTGGGCCTGTAATGCACCTGATCTCCTGAATAGCCCAAATTTCTAACTACCAGCTTTTCATTGGGCCTAGATGCCTGCAAATAGGTTTCCAGCCAGCCATCATGTTGGAATCTTTCAGCGAGGGAATTTCCGACAATGGCAATTCTATCTCCTTCACTTAAAGCAAAATCAGGCCCTTTGGAACATGATCCCAAATAAATCAGGTTAAGAAGGAGGAATACAGCCTGGGCACATTTAATGGGTTTTATGGAAATGGTCAATAATCTCATTTAGGTTTTAATTTAATTCAATTTTAATTTCCTTTTTTTGGCATTGGGAACATTCAGTGCATTTCTACAGAACAGGTTCCAAGTCCTGGCCCATAAAAATTGAATTGAACGTTGGGGTGATCTGCCAGAACAGACATTGGTACTGAGGTATCCGGAATATTATGGGATATCATATAGGTGGTCAGGCGTTGCCCAAAAGGATTATCATGAGCCCCTGCATGCCATATAGAGACTTTATCCGTCTGCCAGGTTTCCTTTGGACCAACGGTCACCGCCTGGGTAGGAATCATGGGCACATTACCGCCGCAATGTAACCTGGAGTTTTGCTGGATGGTTATGGGATGCAGGTCCAAAACCCTGGTGGGAAGATTCTTGTATTCCTCCACGGTCTGTGGGTTTTCTTTATAGGCTCCTTCCCGCTTGGGAGGCTCATTAAATGCCCAGTGCTTTACGTCACCCTGACCTCCCTGCATGATAAGACATTTGGCCAGCTTCCAGCTTTCTATAAATTTTGAAGTATCATATTGTGGAAAATGGATGTTTTCTTCCGGCATTGCCAATGACTTATCTATTCTGTTGTAACATAAATCATTGAATGCCTTCTTAAAAGACAGGGAATGGTCGGCGGACACTTCCTTTCCGTCAACCACCCATTCATCCATACTCCAAAAATGGGCATTCTTAAGGGAAATACCCAGTTCATTTACAATTCTTGCCACCAATGGCAATTGTTCCGTTGGCCCGATGGGACCACAGATACCTACCGGATTTTCTGCTGTGGCTTTTTTCCAAACAGTGACGTATTCCAGTGCCTCCGCCAGGTAAAATTCTTCAATAGTATTGTAGAACACAACTTTAAATCCCGACCGGGATAGTTGGATCATGTCCTGGGGAGTCATATTGGCAATTTTATCCGTAATTTTACTACCCAGATCCAGTGTGGTATAATCCCACCAATCCGGTGCAATTGAGCTTATTTTTCTCATTTTATTATAGTTTTTATGACTAATTTTAATTCTTTGATTCTTTGATGCCTATTCCATTTATACTTGGCCAGTAAACTTTTCCCAAACTTTTTAAAGGATCAAAATCCGGTTCAGAAAACCCAAAATGAGTTCTTCTCCTCCAACCTTCAGCATGGGCAAATCCTTCAGACATTCTTCCGATTTCCAGGGAAAAATCCTCCATCGCCACGATATAAGAATCCATTTTCTGGCTGTCCTCCAACCAGTGTTTTTGGCTCTTGTGGGCATTTAGAGCTTCCTTTTTGATGGCATGTACCGATTCGGTGTCAATGAAAATCTCCGGTATTATTTTTTGGCCCAAGGGGTCCATGAGACCGTGTGGGAGGGCATGGTATACCGCACAATTATAATTGGCAACAGCCGGAAAAGGAGCCTTGAAATTGGGCACTCCCCTTACAAATGCAGCGGTTACTGCCAAACGACAGGCATTCATATGGTCCTCCATGTAATCCAAAGGTGAATGGGTAAGTATAATAGTAGGTTTTACCTTTCGGATTATTCCGGATAATAATCTAAGGGCTTCCAACTCATAGAATATTTCAAAATCATTACAGATCGGAGGATGAAACACAGCTCCTAATATACGGGCAGAATTCTGTGCCTCCATCAATCTTATCCCGGCAGTGGTTGTGGAATCGTTTTCCATGCTACCACAATTACCCGATGACAGATTCATATAATGGATTTCATATCCGGCATTTTTTAACAATACCAATGTACCAGCCATCAAAAATTCAATGTCATCAGGATGAGCAGCAATTGCCATAGCTATTTTATCCATCCACTTAAAGCTTTACACTTTTTCCTGTTGAGGCAGATTTGTCCGCAGCAAATATGATTTCATGGGTTTTCATTGCCTCTTTCAATCCTGTCAAGGGCATTTCCGTGCCATTTTGAATGGATTGAAAAAAGGTCTCAAACTGAAGCTGATAAGGATGATCTGCCACATCACCTGAATCCAGCATTTTCATGGACAGTTCGCTCCACCTGGTTTTATCGGATTTGAGTTTGTTGGAATGGAATTTATTGTCCAAAATGGATCCTTCACTCCCAAAAAGATGGGTATGGAAATAATAAGGTTGCAAGCAATCCACGCTTGCGGCACATTTGGCTATTTTTCCGCTTTTAAATTTCAGTATCGTGACGCTGGTAGTGGTATACTCATACGGTTTGAATATTTCACTTTTGGTCTTGGTATCATAGCTGGTAACCTCTTCCACATCTGAACCCATGAACAGCAACAAAGCATCAAGGGCATGACAACCAGCTGTAAGTAAGGAGCTTCCTCCCCCTGTTTTTTTGGCATTCCATTCAAACTGCCCATACCAAGGTCCAATTCCGTGCAGGTAATCAATTTCACCATAATGCAAATCCCCGATTAGGCCTTGGTCCACTACTTCTTTGGTAGAGATAAACTGGTTGGAATACCTGCATTCAAAACAAATACAGAATTTCACATTGGCTTTCTTGACCGCCTTTTCTATTTCCTGGCAATCTTCCCAGGACAAAGCCATTGGTTTTTCCAATATGATGTGTTTTCCTGCTTTGGCAGCTGCCAAGGTGTGTTCGGTATGCTGATAGGTAAAACTACAGATGGAGACAACATCTATACTGCTGTCCTTCAACATCTCCTCCAGGTCAGTATAGGACTTTATTTCAGATCCCCAGGTTTTACTCAATTCTGCATCGTCCTGCTTTCTGGAAGAATAAATAGCAGAAACTTGAGCCGCATCACCTGAATTGATGGCTTTAATGTGTGCGGTGGCTACCCAGCCGTATCCGATAATCCCAACATTCAATTTCTTCATAATTATTTCTTTGATAAATAGTTAAAAATTATATGGTTTATTTGTAAACTGTCTGTAAGATTTTATCCAAGCTTATTTTCTTACCCCCCTTCTCTTTACTTTTCTGGGCAGCCTGCATAAAAGCATAAATTTCCAAGGTTTCCTCTACCGGAACAGGTGACTTTTTTTGAAGGAAAAAATCAACGATTTTCACCACCAATGGCCTGTAACCTGTAAAGGTACCCAGGTTAACAATGTCATTTTCTTTGAATACAGTCCCCCCAAAATCCCTTTTCCCCTTTCTGATTCCTCTGAAAACCCCGACCCTGTCATCCTTCCAATATCCAATTACAAGATCTTCCGCATCGGTATGATTTACTTGCTGCACCTCCAAACATCCCGGCCCCATTACGGTGTACAGAAGCTCCACGCCATGGATACCGTACCAGAAAAGGTCTGTATGGCTTTTCTCCAAAGCAGCAGGGCTGAAGGTATGGGCACTTAATACTTCTGAAGGCTGTATGCTTTGGGCAGTTTCCAAGTACCTTAAGCCCGAAGAGGAAAAGATGGGAACCCCAAATTTCTCGGCAGTTTGGTAAATTTCCGCCACTCCTTTTAAATTGGCGGCTACAGGCTT
>JBBQXZ010000268.1:0-6668 GCA_038209145.1 Cytophagales bacterium
CATGCAGGAATGGAAGAATCACGGCATGTTGTCTTTTACCATCAACCTCCAGGGAGGCAGCCCAGAAGGGTATTCCCGTGAGCAACCCTGGCACAACTCAGCCTTTACCGAAAACGGCGAGCTTATACCTGCTTATATGTATCGGCTGGAGCGAATCTTGGACAAAGCCGACGAGTTGGGCATGGTACCCATGGTGGGATTGTTCTACTTCGGCCAGGATGAACGGCTTGCCGACGAAACAGCCGTGATTCGGGCAGTAACCAATGCGGTAAACTGGCTCCACACCAAAAACTACCGAAACGTACTTATAGAAATCAACAACGAAAGCAATGTACGCTACGATCACGATATTTTGAAGCCCGAACGGGTTCATGAATTAATTGAATTGGCTAAAGGCATAGAAAAGGACGGATACCGCTTTTATGTAAGCACCAGCTATGGGGGAGGATTTATACCCCTACCCAATGTCGTCCAGTCGGCTGATTACCTGCTACTGCACGGCAATGGGGTCAAAGATCCGGACCGAATTCCGATTATGGTGAAGGAAACCAAGACCGTGCAGGGATATACCCCCATGCCTATTATTTTCAACGAAGACGACCACTTTGACTTCGATAAGGATTGGAACAATTTTATTGCGGCGGTTTCAGCATATGCCTCCTGGGGTTTTTTTGATTTCCGGATGAAAGACGAAGGCTATAAAGACGGATACCAAAGTGTCCCCGTGGACTGGGGCATCAACTCCCCGCGCAAAAAAGGCTTTTTCGATCAAATGAAAACAATCACAGGGTACTGATTCATTTTGATTTCCGGAGGATTCGAGGTGAATCCTCCGGAAATTAATACCTTTCCTCTCTATTTATCTCTAGCGGTCATCAAAAAATTGAAAGATAGGACTTGATTAAATGGAGCTAATATTGAAACCTGTAAACAAATTTCTTTTTACTCCATCCCTTACAATCAAGCATACGCCAACATTCAATTCACTTATCACGCTGATATTTTTTCAATGATGAAGTCACTAAATCCCACCACAAACCCGGAACCGTCCGGAGCAGCGGCCATTAAGCCGACCTGAACCTCATCGGAGGGAGGGAAATAGGCCAAACGTAATAGCTGGTAATCCCTGTCTTCGGATGCATACTCAACCTCCACAAAATCTCCCATCCGCTTTATTTTCAGCCACAGTGATGGTGGGTTGTCCGGCCATGGCCTTACAGACCAGTCTGAATAATCACGGGTGACTACGGCACTTACCTGCTGCACGCCATGCACCCACTCAATCCCGGTCTTAATCCAATTATCCGCATCCTGCCGGATCATGAATCCTGCCTGGTCATAGAGATCGGTATAGTTACCGGTCACTTTGACCTTGACGATAAAATCTCCTTTGATTTTCCGATAAAAGAAATGACCGTTGTCCCGGGTAAACCCATAGTGGGTTTTCCTCCAAAAGTCTGTTTTTGCCTCTGCTTTAATTATCAGTGAACCTGCCTCTTCTTTCCAGAAACCTGGCTCATTTAGCCATGAAAATTTTTTAAACGTATTCTTCACAATCAAACGGGTTATATTGTCCGTTCGAAAATACGCAATTAATAACCGTAGACCAAAGGTTCACCCCAACCTTCCAGCTCCAAATTAAGCCGGTTGGTGTTTGGCACCCGGAGGATAGTCAAGTCAATCCGGAACGTTTGATTCTGGGTTATGCTACAGTCCCCTTCTTGGGCGATCACAATCCGCATATACCTGCTGGGAGGAAATGCACCGGAAATAATCTCTGATACGGCCAAGTCGTAAGTTGCCACATCGGCGCATCCGAAAAAGCTAAACCTAATCTCCAGGCAATTGGTCAGAATAGAAGCTCCGGTAATCGTGACCGGAGTAGTAATCGTTTCAAAAAGTGACTTGCTAATAGCAGGCTGGGCATCACAAGTGATCAATTTATCCTCCGACTCACCGCAGGAAAAAAAAATCAAGCCCATACAACATAAAATCAATACGACATATTTCCTCATTGTATCCATATCACTTTTTCTTTAAAAATACTTCTCCTGCACCCCGAAGAGAAATACCATCCTGCGTTGTGCGATAACCTCCCGCATGTTGGATTATTTCAGCCATTTGAAGTGCATATTCACTGTCACAGCAGGTGTGTGTCTGTTTGATTTCCCCTACCCAAAATTCCCCGTCTTGGGTTGCGGAATATTTCCCCACTATCCGGTTGACATCCAAGTATAGAATGAACGTAGAGTCATTGATGAAGTCCAACCTGTATGTTGCTGGACTTACATGGAGCACATTGGACGATGACGGCAAATAACCTGTCACCAACCAATTACTGTCAGCAAGAGATTCCTGCATCTCAGGCTTTTCTTCAACTCGATCACAGGACAGAACGAATAACCCCACTATCAAAAGTGCAGGAATAGGAATTTTCCACATGGCAACAATTATTGGTTTAGCTTTCATCTAAGAAGACGCAAAAACCTTACCCAATGCTACAGGAAAATAAAAAAAACGGGGTGTAAGTTTTACATGGCACCCCCACAGCCTGTACAAACATCAATGATCGAATTATATTTAGTCCAACTCAAACGAAAAAGGAGCGAACTCATCCGTTCCCCATGCCAAGTGACGGGTACTGGGCGAGATGGCAAATAAGGGTGAAAAGGTTTTTACAGAAACGGTGTTCCCCTGAAATTCCAACCAACGTAACCAACCGTCACCCCCATTGCCATGCCAGCCACCACCCAGTGCTTGGGCATTGAAGGTCATTTGGTGGACCTTCTTACCACCTGCATTGTTGTCCGTACGGAAACCTACATGGCCAGATTTATCATCCGGTGCTCCGATATGTCCTGAAAAGACAAGTTGGATATTCTTTGATGGCTTTACCAGCTTTTCCCATATCGCCTTGCCATAATTCCTGTCTGTGATGGGATATCCTTCAGTCTCTATGTGCTCGCTTTCCCGATTGAGATAGGAATGAGCCAGCAAAATAACCGTATGATCATGGTATACTTCTTTGTTGACTGTCTCAATGGCCCAGTTCAGGCTGGCATCCCGGGGGGCAAATTCCAGCACCATCACTAAAAACTTCCTCCCTTCGGGTGAAATGAATTCATAAGTGGCATTAATCAAAGTAGGCATCCCAGTATCGTCCAAGGCTACATCCCGCACCATTTTTTGGTTATGGTGATTTTTTTCAATCGGGAAATAATCGTTGTAGGAGGTTTGCCTGTTTTCCACATTGACTATCCCAAAATCATGGTTTCTGGTAGTTGCGATCACGGGTACTTTGCTATCCAAGGTAGAAAAAGATTCGGAAACCGCCTTCCATTGCTGCGCCCCGGTCTGATTGGCAACAACGCCGTCAGGGTTTAATAGCCCGTTTTGCTCCACCAAGTCCCCAACCTGAACAACCAACTTTACATTCAAGGGATCGATATGCGCATCCACCCAATTGACCATTAAGTCAAAAATAGGTTGATTGCGTTTGAATTTCATGTAGGACTGGGTGTCCGGGATAAAAACCAGTGACCAGGCATCGGTAATTTCCAAAGCCGGGGCGTTATAGGCGCCTTGTTGCGCAAATCCCCAGTGATTGAGTAGGGATAACAACAGAGCAAAAGGCAATGTAATGTATCTATTCATCAGCAATGGGTTTACAAAATTCGTTTAAGTTAACAGTGGATAAAGATACAAACTCCATCCAATTTTTTCCCAAAAGGAATTTTTGAATTTTGGGAAATGGTAAACTTGTACAAGAGATCACACCTCATAACCCATCAACAGCTAAAGGCAACTATGATTCGAGATGATGGTGGAATTCTTCGAGACCTAACCCTAAAGAACAAGATTGAATGAAATGACATGCGATGATAAAAAATCTCCCCAACAACGTGAACTGTTGAGGAGATTTTCTTTATCAACTGGCAGTTCTGTACCCTATTAGTTGTTTAAATTAATAACCATCTTGCCCAGAGACACTACTACTTTTAATAGCCTGTCATGAATATTTTTCCGCGCATCGGGGAAGGAAGCCCGGTTGTAGCAGTCACTAAAATCACTTAGATGCAAAAAAAGCTTGGTTCCACCATCCACCAATTCGACACTGATCTTTAGTCCACTGGTAAATTCCAGTTGAACCAAATCCATGGGACCAAGTTCTGGAGGGCCTTTTCGTCCCGTGAGTTTGTTTTGAAAAAGCTCTTTTTTATAATCTGAAATCGTGACGAGTTCTTCATTAATACTGTCCGACGGGGCTTTTAGACGAAATCTGTCAAAAACTTTTTTATTTTGGCCTTCGGAGGAGATATTAAATGTCTTTTCCCCATAAAGCTTGTACATGATCTGCAAGTCCACATGGTGAAAATAAATACTCGATTCCCTTTTGACCAGGCGAGTCACCATATCAAGAACAAATAAAATACAAGCTTTGGTATTTTCTTCCGTATCCGTATTCAATAGGATGTGGTTTCTATCGTCACAGGCCAATGCTGTCAATCCACTATCAAGTTCCTTTTCCAAGGCAGTTTTCAGGTGTGCATAGCCCACGTGGGATTCCCGGTACCTGCCTTCATTTCTGATGACAATCTTATCTATTTGTTGGGATAGAATATTCCCTTTTATGACTGTCTTTTCTTTGGCTTCTCCTGGATTATCAGCTGTCAAAAAGTGGTCAACCAATAAGGCCGCCTGCTGGTGGGCATTGAGTACCAAAAACTTGCCTTCCCCGTTGAGGTAGCCGATAATCATCCTTTCCAGGGCATTGTCGAATCCCAAGACAAAATCCAATTCGCGTTCTTTCGCAACTTCCCCAGTAGGTAGTAAAAACTTAAAATTCAGATTCTCATCATCTACCTTCTCCGGATCATAATAGCTGATTTCACCTTCAATGTCTTTCAGCAGATCAGCCAATCCAAGGGATTCAGCATGTTGGGGAAGATATAATATTCCTTTAATTTTTCTGCCTTCATTAGAATCTTCAATATTTTCCATTCGTATATATTTGTATTATTTCTAGCGCAAACTTAAATCGGCGGGGATTTTTGCACTTTCCTCATCTTGGAGGGAAAACTTTTGCTAAAATTATGTTCTTAAGCGTTAGAAAGCAAATCAAACATTTTCCCTTCGCCAAAAAATGGGCTAAATTACCAACGAAAAATTTTATACCGTTTTTGAATAATCACCAATGGTTTATTTAAGCAAAATCCCATAGTCCATTTGTCTTTTTTGACGTATCTTTAACACAAATGCAGTAAACAACTCAAGATTCAATAAAAATTTAACATGTTAAAAACGTTGTTTGGATTATACTATTTAGTAGCACTTTTGCTGATCAGCCAGAACAGTTTCTCCCAGACGTATGCCGAAAAGCTGGGCTATCCCAAAGGTGCCAAAGTCATTATCTTTCACGTTGACGATGCCGGCATGTCCTACGAAGCAAACGAGGGAACCATTTTATCGATGGACCAAGGGGCAGCCAATTCCTGTTCGGTCATGATGCCCTGTTCGTGGGTTCCCGATTACTTTGCCTATCTTAAAGATCACCCAGACACGGATGCCGGCGTACACCTGACCCTAACCTCCGAATGGAAAGGATATCGCTGGGGACCTGTTTCTGGCGGCACAGCTACACCTTCGCTGGTAGATCCCCACGGCTACTTGTGGCCTGCCGTTCGGGACGTGGTCACCCACGGTGATCCCGAGGAAGTTTATGCTGAGATCAAGGCTCAAGTTGATAAATTCATCGCCATGGGAGTACAGCCAACCCATTTGGATTCACATATGGGAACCCTTTTCGCCAGTGAAGCTTTCATGAAAAAATACCTGCAACTGGGTATAGAATACCAAATACCTGTGATGTTTCCCGGAGGTCACGCTACTTGGATACAGCAAGAAAGCAACGCTTCCACCATGAATGTATCGCAGTTGCAAGCCATCGGCAAAATGCTTTGGGATGCGGGTCTTCCGGTACTCGACGATTTACATACTGACAGCTACAGTTGGAAAATAGATCCATCCATAGAAGGCAATGACGAAAAAATCCAGGCTTACAAAACCGGGAAATTTATAGAAACCGTAAACATGCTTCAACCGGGTGTGACGCAAATTATTCTTCATGCCACCAATTCAACGCCACATTTTGAGCTTATTTCTCCCAGTGGCTCTCTAAGAAAGGGAGATATGTTGGCCATGATGGATCCCAAGTTCCAACAGTTCCTTTCAGACGAAGGTATCATATTGACCACCTGGCGGGAGCTAATGGCCCGGAGAAAGCAGGTCAAATAAGGGGGGATTTAGCGGATGGACTTATTCATGAAGGTTTTGAATGGAGATAGATAGCTTATCTCTGAATATAAACACATTTGGTTGTTTCTGGTATGGTAAAAGTGTATGACTATCTAGAGACATGTGTGGGTGGATCAAAAACCGCCCCTCTCAAGACAATGAGCCTTCACCGATTTTTTGATGAATTATGTTTTCTGTGTTCTTATCCCTTTTGCCCCGCTGAATGTATTTAAGACCTCCAAAAAATTCCCAAATCCTTCACAAGATTAGATTTCAACCAGATATATCGTGGTCTAGTCCATGACAAGGTCACAAACCGCTTGGACCGGGTTTATATCACCTGACAATCCGCTGATCCAATTCTAAGGAATAAA
>JBBQXZ010000269.1:0-6644 GCA_038209145.1 Cytophagales bacterium
AGAACATCTGGTATGACAACAAAATGTTCCAAAAAGGCACATCAGTCAGTGAAGGAAAGGTGGTCCAATTGAATTTCGCTCGAGAAAATTTCTTCGAAACTATGGGGATCACACTTTTGGAAGGAAGATCAATTGCCGAGAATGATAGTAATCAAATGGTTGTAAATCAGACATTTTTAAAAACATTTGGGATTGCTCAAGAAGAAGCGGTAGGTTCTATTTTTGAGCAATGGAGCTCAAGTGGGGAGCTACAGCCCACTTGGGAAATTATAGGGGTAATAGAGGACTATAATTACCTTTCGTTGAAAAGTGAAGTGCTACCCGTTGCTACATTTTACAACACCGAGCTATCGAATGCAGTCGTCAGCTTCAATGCCGAGAACCCAAGTGAGCTTATTGCAGCAATTGAAAGTACATGGCAAACTGTAAATACCGACTTGCCTTTTGAATATTCATTTTTGGATGATGAGATGGCGAAGGTATACGTAGAAGAATCTCGCTTGAAAAAGGTTTCTTATACTTTCACAGGACTAGCTATTTTAATCAGTCTGTTGGGGATTTGGGGCTTAGTTTCTTATAGTTTGGATCAGCGGAAAAAAGAGATTGGGGTTCGTAAAGTATTAGGCGCTTCTGTTTCAGAGCTGACTAAATTGCTTTCTAAGGAATTTGTCCTTTTGGTTGCGATTTCTATCCTTATTGCATTACCCTTGGCGCTTTATGCTATGGATACTTGGCTAGATGACTTTGCTACAAAAATTGATAATACAAGGGTATTACTCTTATTTTCAGTGGGATTGACATTTTTGGTAAGTCTTACCACGGTCATTATTAAAACGATCAAAGCTGCAAATGCAAACCCGATTGAGAGTATTATGACAGAATAGTCGAATTCAAAGTTTCAAGAGGTTGCCCGTCAGCGAACAAAACTGTCCGTATCAATTTCTTAAGAAAAGATCAAAACCCTATTTTGAATCATTAAGAGGGGTTTTTGAATGGCATAATTTGGGATTATAAAAGTGTATAAACTATACAAACCAACCATGAAAAATCTCCAATCCCTATTTTCGTTTTTGCCTATCCTCGTGTTGGCAAGTTGTACCTATGCGTCTTCTTTTCAATATGCTGGGGAACCGTACTTGAGTCAAAGCTTTTCGGTCAATGGTCCCGGAGATCTTCAGGTGGAAACCTCAGGCTCGTCGATCAGCGTATCTGGCACAAGTGGAAACACAGTTACCGTCGATATGTATGTCAAATACAAGGGTAAAGAAATTGATACTGAAAATGCTGAAGTGGAAGAACTACTGGAAGATTACACGCTTGATTTTTCTCAAAAAGGAAATACGATTTCGATCACTGCCAAAAGAAGCGGTAACTGGGGCTGGGACTCTGGTAATAAGTTGAGCTTGGCTTTTCAGGTAAAAGTACCTCATGAAATGTCCTCCAATATCAGATCTAGCGGAGGCTCTATCTCTTTGACTGAAATCACCGGAAAACATGAAATCAACACGAGCGGAGGAAGCGTCCAAATCTTAAAGAGTAAAGGAGAGCTAGTTACTAAAAGCTCAGGGGGTTCTTTTAGATTGGAAGAATTCAGAGGGAATGTATCTGTTCAGAGCAGCGGTGGTTCTGTGAAAGTGAGCCAATTGACAGGGGATTTGGAGATAGGTTCTTCTGGAGGCTCAGTCAGCTTGGAAGAGATCGATGGAAGTATCAACGCAAGCACCAGTGGTGGATCTATCAAAGCCCAACTCACCAATCTAGAAAAAAGCCTAACCATGAAAAGCAGTGGTGGAACCATCACGGCAGTGGTACCTAAAGGAATGGGACTTGACCTGAACCTTAGTGGAGGCAGAGTCAATTCTACACTTACCAACTTTAGCGGAGAAATGAAGAAGGACAAAGTGGTTGGCAAAATCAATGGAGGTGGAATTCCCGTAATCATGCAAAGCTCTGGTGGCAGTATCAATTTGGAGTTTGCTGGAGAAATGAATTGATAATCTTAATTACTTCAAATCCCTTTCCTTTAAAACTCTTAAGATCATGCTCAAAAACTACTTCACCATCGCTTGGAGGACATTGTGGAAAAACAAAAGTTTTTCCATAATCAACATTTCAGGATTGACCGTCGGAATGGCCGGTGCCATCATTATCCTACTTTGGATCCGGTATGAGACGAGTTTTGACAAATTTCACAGCAAGGTGGACCGGCTATATGAAGTTTGGAACCAAGCAGAATTTAATGGGGAATTAAATACTTGGAGTTTTACGCCTAAACCACTTGGCCCAATTCTCGGTTCTGAATTTCCGGAGGTTGCCGCATTTAGCAGGTTTCAGTCTCCCAGTGACATGTTATTGGCTTTTGAGGATAAAAAAAGCCACCAATCATTAACGGTAATTGACCCTGGATTCTTTACCATGTTTGATTTTGGATTGTTAAAAGGGGATAAGCTTACGGTTTTTTCCAAACCGGAATCAATCGTGCTCTCAAGTGATGCCGCTGAAAGACTCTTTGGTGATGCAGATCCGATAGGTAAAGAAGTGATTTTGGAAAATCAGGTTTCTCTTATGGTAACCGGGGTTATGTCAAACCTCCCTGCAAATTCTGATTTCAAATTTGATGGGGCACTTCCTTGGAGTCTTTATAAAAAACTGGGATATGAAGATGAGTTTTGGGGAAACAATTCAGTCAAAACCTACATTGAACTACAGCCAGAGGTGAACTTTCAAATAGCAAGTGATAATATAAGAGGGATAACCAAAAGATATTCTGTTGAAGAAAATGACCTGATTTTACATCCGGTCAGCAAAATGCACTTGTATGACCATTATGAAAATGGGGTATTGGCTGAAGGAAACATGCAATTGGTCAAGCAATTTTCTTGGGTGGCTTTGTTCATTTTATTGATTGCATGTATCAATTTCATGAACCTGAGTACCGCAAGAAGTGAAAAGCGGGCCAAGGAGGTAGGTATACGTAAACTGTCTGGTGCAGGAAGAGAAAAGTTGATTTTCCAATTTATCGGAGAATCCATGGTAATGTCCACTGTGGCGGCAGTGTTGTCCTTATTGGTAGTAGAATTGACACTGCCTTTCTTTAACAACCTGATGGGATCAGCTTTGGATTTGCCATTGGATTCCTTTGCGTTTTGGCTATTTCTGGCGGGATTTATTGGAATCACAGGTTTGCTCGCAGGCTCTTATCCTGCATTTTTCCTTTCGTCATTTTTGCCCGCTAAGGTATTGAAGGGGCGGTTTTCCTCACCCAAATCGGCATTTTCTTTACGAAGGGTGTTGGTAGTTCTTCAGTTTACATTTGCTGTGATCCTGATCTCAGCCACACTGATTATCAAAAAGCAGATAGAATTTGGACAAAACAGACAGTCCGGATTTGACAGAGAACAATTGGTGTACCATACTCTGACAGAAGATATGTCAAAAAATTATGAGACTTTAAGGAATGAGCTTTTGGAGTCCGGATCGGTATTGGCAGCTTCAAGGACCATGTCTCCCATCACAGAAAATTGGAGTAATTCTTGGGAAATGACCTGGCAAGGTAAAGATCCGAATACCACCATCACCATAGACCGTTTCAGCACGGATGCAGATTTGGTTAAGACCATGCGATTTCGGTTGGTTTCAGGAAGAGATATTGATATTTTTCAACATGCATCAGATTCCAATGCAGTGCTCATCAACCAGGCGGCGGCTGAAGTTTTGGGATTTGAAGAACCTCTCGGTCAAATTATCAAAGACATGAACAAGGATTGGCAGGTAGTGGGTTTGGTGGAGGACTTTATCATGAATTCTCCTTACCAAAAAGTAAATCCATTGGTCATCTTTGGACCCAATGCCTGGTTTAGCGTCCTGCATGTCAGGTTAAATCCCGAAAACTCCGTGGATGAAAATCTCGCTTTTATAGAGAATATTTTTGCGAAGCACAATCCAAACTTTCCTTTCCAATATAATTTTGTGGATGAAGCTTATGCAGCCAAGTTTCAGACCCAGGAAAGGGTTGGTAAATTGACCTTATGGTTTTCGGGATTGGCGATTTTCATTTCTTGTTTGGGATTGTTTGGGCTTGCCGCATTTATGGCAGAACAAAGAATGAAAGAAATCAGCGTTCGCAAAATTCTTGGTGCTTCCTCAGGAAAGGTAGTGTCCTTACTGACTGGTGATTTTGTCAACTTGGTTTTGGTATCACTTGTGATTGCTCTGCCCATATCGTTGTACCTGATGAACGAATGGCTAAAGGATTTTAACTACAGAATCGAATTGAATATTTGGATTTTCTTGCTTGTTGCCCTGATTACATTGTTGATCGCTGTGGTCACGGTGAGTTCTCAGGCTTTGAAGGCGGCATGGACCAATCCGGTAGAAGCATTGAAGTCGGAATAAAAATGATGATTGTCCATTTTCATGGCAGAAGGCAGAAAGAAGGAAATCGGAATCCGAAAAGTAATGGTCCCCTGAAAGCATTTTTGAATTGGAACCGCTGACAAAAATCTCATAAGGTTCTACAAAATCCTGTGAATGGGAATTAACAAAATGCTCCCAACCTTCCACGTTTTGGATTTCGTTGATGAAAAGGTATTTTTTTCCTTCCGGCTTCAAATTGGCCTTATATAATCCCAACGAAGCTTCCAAGTCATTGTAATTGTCAATAAAATCGAATCCTGTGAATTCCTTGTTGATGTAAAAAATGTTTTTGGGATTTGTACCTTCGTTGATCATTCTCTTGGCAATTTGTCTAAGCAGGTAACTTTTTCCGACACGGCGCTGACCCACAAGCACTTTGACAAGTTTGTTTCCCGTGTAATTAACAATATTATCGGTGTAGCTTTGCCGCAGAAATCAAAGTGCGGGAACCTTCACGTCTCAAAAAAATATACTTGGCTGAAGTTTTTAATTTTTCTTCCACACCAGAAAATTATTCAAAAAATAAAGAAATTTTCGTCTAGACCTGAAAATTCGTTTAAAAATGACAAAGTTTTCGTCCATACTTGAATACTTTAATTAGATTAAGCGTACGAATACAGTGTCAACTTCAAGAGGAGCGGGGCATAAAATTGAAATTGTACCCATTCTCTTGGAGATCCAGGCTATTATTATTTTGCGCTAAGCCAAATATTAAAAATTTTCAAAGAAAGTGGTCTTGGGGCTCAACAAAATAACTTTTTTTGCCGTCTAGTATATAGTTTACCAACAACGCCTATTTAATTACCGATTTGGAGGTGAATAATTGAAGATAAGTTTGTTATTTTGAAATTAATTTAGAAAAGAAAACATGTTGAAATTCGTTTTGGTTACAGCTTTAATCGTTGGTTTTCAGGGGTTTTCTCTTGCCCAAGAGACACCTATTCAATCCGTTTATGTCGAGATCGGGGGAGCGGGACTGGCTTATTCCTTTAATTATGACTTTCGGTTTGACAAAGAGGATATCAATTCCTGGGGAATGAGAGTAGGTGCAGGTGGCTGGTCCACAAATAACAATAGCTATTCCGAAGGTTTGCTCACGGTGCCTATACAATTCAATAAGCTATTAGGTAAAAGTCGCCATTTCTTCGAATTTGGAGGCGGAGCTACTTTTATTTATTATAGGGATCGTAACTCCTGGGGAAATACCGATTTTGTTTATAAAAACTTTAACTTCATCCTCGATACCGGTGATACCCCGGCATTTATGGGGACGCTGAATATGGGATACAGAAAAATCCCTGAGAATGGTGGGTTTACATTCCGTGCTAATCTTACACCTTTATTTAACCACACTGGTTTTTGGCCCCTTTTCGGTGGGGTTAGTTTTGGATACGCCTTTTAAATATGCCTATGAAAAAGTTTTTAATTATTGCTCTTTGGCTTTTGCCTTTGTATCATGTTCTTGCCCAGGAATCCTTCAAGATACCCTACCAAGCAGCCTATTTTGAAGTAGGCGGGGCTGGCTTGATATACACGTTCAATTACGATTTTCGTTTTGATAAAAGCAATCTGGACTCCTGGGGAATGAAAGTGGGTGCAGGTGGATTTTGGGTTGATGATTCCGGTTTTTTCTCATTACCGTTGGAAATCAATAGACTATTTGGCAATGGACCTCATTATTTTGAGATAGGTGCAGGGGTTACCCTTATGGCTTTCAAGTCAAATTATGCTGAATATACTTGTACGGATACGAATTGCTTTAGTACCTTTTATCCCGACCGAACTGAAATCGTCCTGCCAATAAACGGTTCGCCCAATGCAATGGGTACCATGAACATCGGGTATAGGAGGATCCCCATAGATGGCGGAATTTCATGGAAAATAAACCTTACCCCTATTTATAACAGCAATGGTTTTTGGCCCTTGTTTGCCGGGGTGGGAATCGGTTATACCTTTTAACCTGAGTTCGACTATATTCGGCAAACTATCAAGGAAAGAGAATTAGTTGGATTTTGTCATCATTGTTGCTGAAAAAGGCAACAATGATGACAAAATAAGGCAGTTTTCAGGCACTTTCCACGGGCTTTCACCCGTGGTTATTATTGTTTAGCCCCTAAAGGGCTGTTAGGTAAGTAACAATCGAACTCAGGTTACAAGTCATGGATTTATTTCGTTTTCCTTCATCTTCCTATCCGTGTCAAGTTCTATTCCAAGGCAGTCGCATATAG
>JBBQXZ010000270.1:0-6627 GCA_038209145.1 Cytophagales bacterium
TTATTTATACCAATTTTCTTATTCCAAGCGCATCATTTTATTTCTCCTGCTATTTCCATCTTATTCGTGATCGTCCTTCCCGGCCTGGCCTTTATTTTAGTTTACAATTTCTTTTTGATTTACCAAAACAAGCGTGCGGGAAACCATAAAGCCGCCCGCTTGTATTTTAGGCTTTTGCCTTTTGGAATCATACTGGTAACAGGTTTTGCTGTCCTTGCAAACGGTGGTCACCCAGTGCTGTTTACTTTTGGGATCGTATTTGCGCTGGTTACCGTCATCATCATCATTCCCTTTTTCGATTTGCTTTTCAAAAAGTACGAAGCCTATCTGGGAGAAATCAACACCCTGACAGTGCGGGTGGACCAAAGTTCTGCCAATCTTTCCTTTCTGCGTTCCCAGATTAATCCCCACTTTTTGTTTAACATTCTCAATACCCTGTATGGTGCTGCCCTTCAGGAAAACGCCGAGAAAACCGCTTCAGGCATCCAAAAACTGGGCGATATGATGCGGTTTATGCTGCATGAGAATACCTTGGAAAAAATCCCGGTAGAACACGAAAAAGATTACCTGATCAATTACGTGGATCTACAGGAGTTACGCATCAAAGACCAAGAAAACATTGCATTGACCTTTAATCGGTCCGAGTCGCCATGTACGGGAGAAATGGCCCCGATGCTATTGATCCCTTTTATTGAAAACGCCTTCAAACACGGAATCAGCATGCAGAAAAAATCCTGGGTCAATATCAATTTAAGATGCCTGGCCGGGTCTGTACACCTGGATGTCACCAACAGCATCCACCGGACCAACCTTGAAGACCCCGAGTACAAATCTTCCGGAATTGGGCTGGAAAACGTGAGGCAACGCCTTAGACTGCTTTATAAGGGAAAACATGAACTGATCATTAGGGAAAATGATACCGAGTATTTTGTACATTTAAGCATTCAACTTTAAAGAAATGATATAATGAGAACGTGTTTACCTTTGAACGTAATCCCGAAATGCTGACTGCAATAGCGATTGATGATGAACCAATGGCCTTGGAAGTGGTTAAATCCCATGCGGCCAAAGTTCCGTTTTTGGATTTGATCGGGGTATTTACCGATGCCATTAAAGCCTTGGAATATTTAAAATCCAATCCTGTGGACCTTGTTTTTTTGGATATCAAGATGCCGGACATTTCGGGCATAGAACTCGCTACCTTGATCCCTGAAAAAACCATGGTTATTTTCACAACCGCCTATTCGGAGCATGCGGTGAAGGGATTTGAATTGGAAGCGATGGACTATTTGCTCAAACCTTTTGCGTTGGGCAGATTTCTTCAGGCCTGCCAAAAAGCACAAGAATGGCATGTTTTGAGAAATCGGCAGTCCAAAAATTCCCTTTTTATAAAAACCGGGTATGATCAGGTAAAGGTAAATTTTGACGATTTATTGTACTGCGAGGCAAAAGGGAACTATGTGAGTTTCCACCTGGGCGAAGAGGTGATACTGAGCAGGATGACGCTTTCCGAAACGGAGAAACTTCTTCCCGGCACCTTTGTCAAAACACACCGCTCCTACCTGGCAAACCTTTCCCGTATCCAAAAGATTGAACGTCATCAGATAACCTTAGGCGGCAAATCCATCCCCATCAGCAGCACTTTCTATGAACCGTTATTGGATGAAATCGCAAAGAACCAATTGGGATAATGGATAATGGAAAATTTGTTATTAAGGCTGATATTGATTCACTTACTCCTCTTCGATTTATTGGTTTTAAAATTACCCTTATTTAATTCGGAAAAAATCAGCTGCACCCGTCTCAACCGCCTCATCTGCGTTCAATCATAAAGTGACAATCCCACCCTCCGGCTGCCTCACCCCTTCCCTCTCTCCAGTAACCACAACGTTGTACGGGATTTGCAACAGAAGAGGGAGGGCGTCCGATTGCGTGAGGGCGAGACGTTGGTTCTTTCGGACTGGATTGCTACGTCCCAAAAAACCCCGGCAAGGTAGACGATTAAATAGTCCTAGGTTTCAACCCAGGATTTAAAACGAAACGTAGCTCCCAGTTTTGGCCGAAAAAATCTCAATACCATCCACCACGTCCCGCCAAAACCCGTTTCCGGTTGGCAAGGCCTAGCAATTAAAAATCCACGTCCCCCATCAAATATTTAAAACAGCGCAAATCAGTCAGATTAGCCCAATCAGCGTTCTATAACCACACACTAAATAATAAATTTAATTCAAAACCACAATAGACAGCTTTACACAAAATTTAAAGCATTTTTGAACCACCTAAGACATATCAGCACATTGAAGCCGCTAAAATTGACTTACTGATTCAATCCATAACTCAAAATTCCCAATCATAACTCCCAACCCCAATTCACCATCTCTCAAAAATATTGGCTACGCTCCGATTTCAACACTATTTCAACCCTGCCTAAACTCCTTAAAAGCATTAATCAGCGAATTGGTCGAACCGTCATGGGTAGTGACTTCCTCTGAATTAGAAAGCTCTGGCAGGATGGACTTGGCCAATACCTTCCCCAACTCTACCCCCCACTGGTCAAAACTGTAAATATTCCATATGACTCCCTGTACAAATATCTTATGTTCGTACATCGCTATGAGTGCGCCAAGAGTGGTAGGGTTTATTTTCTTAACCAAGATGGAATTGGTAGGGCGATTTCCCTCAAATACCCGATGCGGAGCAATTTTCTCGATAACCTCGGGAGATTTTCCTTCCCGCTCCATTTCCACCTTTACTTCCTCCAATGATTTACCGTTCATCAGGGCTTCCGTCTGGGCAAAAAAGTTGGACATCAATTTCAAGTGGTGGTCACCTATCGGATTGTGGGAAATGGCCGGAGCAATGAAATCACAGGGAACAAGCTGGGTTCCCTGGTGGATCAACTGATAAAAGGCATGCTGCCCGTTGGTGCCGGGCTCTCCCCAGATCACCGGACCCGTTGCATACTCAACGCGGTTTCCCTCACGGTCTATATATTTGCCGTTACTTTCCATATTCCCTTGTTGGAAGTAGGCCGGAAAGCGGTGCATATACTGGTCATAAGGAAGGATCGTTTCGGAAGTAGCCCCTAAGAAATTGGTATTCCAGATGCCTATTAAGGCCAAAATAACTGGCATGTTTTGTTCAGCAGGAGTCTCCCTGAAATGCCTATCCATGTCGTGGGCACCCTCCAGTAGTTTTCGGAAGTTGTCAAAACCCACAGCACAGGCTATAGTGAGTCCGATGGCTGACCAAAGGGAATAACGGCCCCCTACCCAATCCCAGAACTCAAACATATTGTCCACATCGATGCCAAACTCCATCACGGCGTTGGCATTCGTCGACAAAGCCACAAAATGCTTGGCTACTTCTTCTTCATTTTGGGCATTTTTCAGAAACCAATTTCTCGCCGTATGGGCGTTGGTCATGGTCTCTTGGGTGGTAAAAGTCTTGGAGGCAATAAAGAAAAGCGTTGTCTCCGGATTCACCTTTTTCAACACTTCCGTCATGTGGGTGCCGTCCACATTGGAAACAAAATAAACTTCCAAATTGGGATTTTGATACGGTTTTAATGCCTCAGTCACCATGACAGGACCAAGGTCACTGCCACCTATACCTATATTTACCAGCGATTTGATGGATTTGCCGGTATACCCTTTCCAGATTCCATTGGAAACCTTATCAGCAAAAAGCTTCATTTTATCCAGGACACCGTTGACATCACCCATGACATCTTTACCTTCTACATAGACTGGCTCGTTGCTTCGGTTTCTCAAGGCGGTGTGCAGCACAGCCCGGTTTTCCGTTCCGTTGATCGGTTCTCCGATAAACATGGATTCAATGGCTCCCTGAAGATCTGTTTCCTTAGCCAGCAGCAACAGGTTTTCCCAAATCTCCTCATTCATCCGGTTTTTTGAAAAGTCCAATAAAATATCCTTGAATCGGACATGGTAGTTCTCGAATCTGGCTTTATCCTGAAATAAATCTATGATCTTAAGGGGTTTATTGGCTAATTCGGAAAGGTTTTTCCATGCTTGTGTGGTGGTGGGGTTTATGTTTTTCATCGGCTAGGTTTTGTAAGTAAGATGCGTAAAGCTAAAGAAAAAATCAGGGTTGTGAAATGGCAATAACCTTCTTCCCTAAAAAAACCCTCTACTTAAGGGGCGGGAAATTCCCGAAAAGGTCAAATCCACTCCTGACTCCCGAAGTATATCCAGGATTTCCGGGCAAGGTCTGCCTCCATATCAATCAAGTGCTGATTGGGGATACACGGAGAATGGCCCAAACATCCGGATAAATAATCACTTTATAATGTCCCTACTGCATTTTTGAATATTGCAGGTTTCGCCACATTATGTCCAGACGGGTACTCATGGCAGCTGCCTGTTTTGGAGTCGGGTCCAAATGGGGCAAGTGGGTATTCTCCTGCCGGTCCGGCAACACCGCATTTAAGCTGGCGTTGCCGGATTTTGACCGAAGCATCATTCTTAAAGACATGCGATGCCCCACATCGGTACAATTTACATCTCCCGGATAAAGGAGGTGCCGAATCGGCAATAAAATTATAAAAGTGAAAAACCGCTCAAAACGGAAAAAACATAAGATTTGTATGTCTCCTGTTGGGCGTAAAACTTCCCCTATTACCCAACAGTTAAAGGATCCCGTCACCTGCCTTTCAGAGTAAACGCAATGTAATAATCCCCGGGAGCTGTACCCATTTTTCCACCACCGGCAGCTATTACAACGTACTGTTTTCCTTCAACGGCATAGACAGCTGGGGTTGCGTAACCGCCCGCAGGCAGTTTGTATTTCCACAACTCTGCACCCGTTTTTTTATCAAAAACCCTAAAATACTCATCCTTGGATCCACCGATAAAGACCAATCCCCCTGCTGTTACCACGGGACCACCATAGTTTTCGGTTCCTGTCTGGGGGATTCCTCTTGCCGTTAATTCCTCAATTTCCCCCAAAGGCACCTTCCAAACAATTTCTCCGGAATTCAAATCAATGGCATTGAGTGTTCCCCAGGGTGGCTTTACTGCTGGGTAGCCTTCCTGATCAAAAAACCGGTGATAGCCGGTGTGGGTATAGGGTACCGTGGCTTTATTGGAGGCCATCCCTATGTCGTGCAGATCTCCTTCGGCTTCTTCTTTTTGGGAAATAAAAGAAATAATAGCCGTACGCTCTTCGGCCTTCAAATGTTGGAAACCGGGCATTCTACCCTTTCCCTTTTCAAGTATGTCAGAAATTTCAGCAGCTGTAAGTTTATCGGCAACCCCAATCAAAGCCGGGTATGTACCTGTGGGATCACCTCCCAACTCAGGCCCATGGCACATGCTGCAATTGGTAATATAGGCTGACTTCCCTACGGACATGTTTTGCAGGTTGTAGGTGGGAACCATCGTCAATATCCAAGGCATTTCATTGGCATTGACATATAGCCAACCGGTGGACGGATCGAAAGCCGATCCTCCCCATTCCGCACCACCGTCAAATCCCGGGAAAATCACTGTTCCTTCTGTACTTGGTGGGGTAAACATATGCCCGTATTTCAGCCCCTGCAATTTTCCTTTGACATAATCCGCTGCCTCTTTGGAGATATCGGTAACCTCAGCGTCTGTGAATACCTGCCGGACAAAAGGAGGGGGAAATCGGGGTATAGGCTGGGATTTAGCAGCCTGTTCTCCCGTCAAATCGGAAGCGGGAATTTCAAGTTCATCAATGGGAAATAAGGGATCACCTGTCTCCCGGTCAAACAGGAAAACCAGACCGGATTTGGTAACTTGGGCCACCGCATCGATTTGTTTTCCACCATGATTGACTGTCACCAAGTTGGGAGGTGCGGGGATATCCCGATCCCACATGTCGTGTCTCACCGTCTGATAGTGCCAAATCCTGTCCCCGGTAGCTGCATTCAGCGCAATGACCGAATTGGCAAAGAGGTTGTCTCCGTGTCGGTTTCCTCCCCAAAAGTCGAAGGTGGCAGAACCTGTGGGAAGGAAGACCATGCCCCGCTCTTCGTCCAGACTCATACCTGCCCAACTGTTGGCCCCGCCGGCCCGGGCATAGGCATCAGAAGGCCAGGTTTCATAGCCGTATTCACCCGGCTGGGGAATGGTGTGGAACACCCAGTCAACCGCTCCGGATTTCACATTAAATGCCCGGATAAAACCCGGTGCCCCGTTGTTGTTTTCAGATACCCGGGTACCAACAATTATTTTGTCCTGAAAAATTATTCCAGGAGAGGTGGAAATCACATATAAGTTTTGTGCCCAGTCTCCCAATCCCGCTTTGAGAGAGACTTTTCCCCGATCACCAAAATCAGTCACCAAATCTCCCGACTTGGGGTCCAAGGCAAAAAGGTAGGCACCAGCCGAAAAAAACAACCGGGCATCTTCTCCTTCCTGCCAAAACGTGACGCCTCTATTGACGGTGATGGGTACATCAAAGCTGGCTTTTGGGTCAAATGTCCAAATCAATTCGCCTGTAGCTGCCTGTAATGCGACCACCATCATGGTAGGTGTACTCCCATAAAGAATGCCGTCAATGACGATGGGGTTACATTGGATTTGGGTGTTGTTTCCTTCTCTCAGATCCCCTGAGCGGAACGTCCAAGCTACTTCCAAATCG
>JBBQXZ010000271.1:0-6567 GCA_038209145.1 Cytophagales bacterium
GCTAACGCATACTTAACAATTCAGCCGATCAAAAATTTATTTTTGAAATCAACTTACACTTATAACAGTGGCAATAGCTCATCACGATCTTTCTACCCTAAGTATGACTTAATAGGTCAAAGTGGGCAGAGAACTGAAAACCAGGTAAACCAGAGCCAAGGTTATTCTGCCGGATTTCTGTTGGAAAATACGGCGAATTATAAGTTCAAGATTAATACCATCCATAATTTTGATGTATTAGTAGGGCAATCTATTCAAAAGGAAGGCTTTGGTGAATCCGTTGGGGGAGATAATATAAATCCAATTTTAACCGGTTTAGATTATGCTTACCTTAATAATACGAAACAAGTGATTCTTGGAAAAACCAATATTAGTGGTTCACCTAATACACGCCACCAAATAGCCTCGTTCTTTGGTCGTGTTAATTATGATTATAAAGAAACCTATCTGTTTTCTGCTGTCATGCGTGCTGATGGTTCCTCAAACTTTGCCCCTGGTCATCGTTGGGGATATTTCCCTTCGGTGTCTGCGGGATGGATTGTGACCAATGAATCATTCTTGGAATCAACAAAGAACTGGATGGATTTCCTTAAACTTCGTGCCAGTTGGGGTCAGAATGGTAATGAGGCTATTAATCCTTTTCAATATTTATCTACTGTCGCATTTTCTGATGCTGATTACTGGTTTGGAGCAGCCAAAAATAACCGAAGTATTGGCGCTTACTTTGATATACTGCCGAATAAAGATATTTCCTGGGAAACCTCTGAGCAGATCGACATTGGGATTGACGCCAGTTTTTTGAAGAGCCGTTTGGGAATTGCTTTCGACTACTATAAAAAAAGTACAAAGGATTGGTTGGTCCAACTTCCTTCACTGGCTTCAAACGGAACAAATCCTCCATACTTTAATGGAGGTAATATTAAAAACACTGGTGTTGAGTTAGCTGTAACCTGGAGAGATCAGGTTGGTGATTTTACTTATGACATTTATGCTAACGGATCATACAATAAAAATAAAGTGACCCGTATTGCCAATACGGAAGGGATCATCCGTGGTGCCGGGGGCGATATAGGTTCTGGTTATGACGACGTTTATCGCGCTGAGGTAGGCTATCCAATCGCTTATTTTTACGGATATAAGAATTTAGGGATTTTCCAGACACAACAAGAAATAGATGCTTATGCGGGTGTAAAACTGGCAGAGGCACAGCCTGGTGATATGATCTGGGTGGATACTAATAAAGACGGGAAACTTGACAGCAAAGACCGTACTATGATTGGGAATCCTCACGCGAAATTTAAATTTGGGCTTGGGTTAAATCTAGGCTACAAAGGTTTTGACTTAATTGTTTCAGGTTATGGAGTTGCAGGTAACGATATCCTTCAAAATCACCGGGGGTGGAATGATCTTCCTAAGGCCAACTTTACAAAAGAAATACTAGACGGACGCTGGCACGGTGCAGGTACATCGAACAGACTCCCGCGCATTTCATCTGCTGGTCACCCAAACTGGAGGTGGGTTTCCACACAATTTATGGAGAAGGGTGATTTCTTAAGAATAGAAAATGTTACGATAGGTTATGACTTTAAGAAACTTTGGAAAAACATGCCTTTAGGTCAGGCACGTTTTTATTTAACAGCTCAGAACTTATATACCTTTACAAAATATTCGGGTATGGACCCGGAAATTGGTTATGCTGGTAATAGTTGGGGGCAAGGTATGGATTTTGGACAATTTCCTCGTCCACGAACATTTTTGGTAGGTGCTAATATTAAATTTTAAATAATATTTAAGATGAAAAAAATTATATTTCTTTTCCTCTTTGCAATTACTTTAGGGAGTTGCGAAGACTTTTTGAACACAACAGATTTAGTTAGAAGGAATGATGAAAACTTTCCTCTGACACGAGCTGAATTAGATAACGCTTTGGCAGGATGTTATGCCCCGCTTAATAGTGGGTCTGTGCAAGGTAATAACCCTCATTTTTGTGGTACAATAATAAGTGACGAATGTTTTGGAAATGGCGGTAATGGCGACATTGGTTGGCAGGCGATGGATAAACTTCTAAGGACAGGAGATAATAATTATTCGGGAGGCTGGAGTGTATTTTATCAAGGTATTTTTCGGTGCAATGGTTTGATTGAGTCTATTACTACTAATACAAATATTCAATTTGCCTCGACTGATGACCATGATCAACTTCTTGGGGAAGTTTATGCTTTGCGTGCTTATTATTATTTTAGTCTGGCCAAAATGTTTGGCTCTAATATTCCCCTAAGACTTAAACCTGGCGTGGAAAATTTACCAGCAGCTAACGCAGACGAACTGTATGCTCAAATAGGTGATGATTTGAATAATGCTGTTTCTTTGTTGCCAAATAAATCATTTCAAGCAGCCGGCCCATCAAATTTAGGACATTTTACGCGTTGGGGAGCTTCTGCGTTGACGGCCCGTGTATTTTTATTCTACACCGGCTATTATAAGAAAACAGACCTTCCTACGCTGTCAGGTACTATTTCTAAGAGTCAGGTAATAACTTTGTTAGAAGAATGTATTTCCAGTAGCGGGCATTCCCTGTTACCTGATTTCCGTAATAATTTTCTATATGCAAACACATTAACCCGTCCTGATTACAAATATTCCAGGGATAATAATCTTGATTGGGCTGGTGATGCAGGTGCAAATACTGAAGCAGTATTTAGAATAAAGTATTCAATTTATTTGGATAATCGTTGGAATATCTTTTTTGGAATTCGTTACGCAAATAAAAAAACCTATTTCCCGTTTAGAGGTGGATGGGGGGCAGCTTCTGTGAACCCCTTGTTCTTTCAACAGTGGTTGGCAGACGAACCTACTGATATTCGCCGAAATGGTTCAATTCTGGATCTTGATGATCCAAATGAAGATATGGAATATGTATGGGGAGGTGATCAGGGCGAAGAAACCGGATATGTGATTAAAAAACTGCAGGGCGTAAATGCGTATGATGCAAACAGAAAAATTGTAAACTATACCCTTCTGGAGTGGGGCGGTAATGATTGGGAAAGTTCAAACGCTTCGGATCAAGTAATGATCCGTTTTTCTGATGTATTGTTGATGCACTCTGAATTAACAGGAAATGCTACAGGTCTCAATCTCGTCAGGGCACGCGTAGGTTTGCCACCTGTGCCCTATTCCCTTCCGGCTATTCAAAAAGAGCGTCGTTATGAGTTAGCCTTTGAAGGATGCCGATATTATGATTTACTTCGTTGGTATGGAGCTGATGCCGGTACGATCATTGATGCTAACCAAAATGGGGCTACTTATTATAGAATTGGCAATGCTAAAATTATGAGTGTTAATTTAACAAAACGAATTCCTGAGACGGGTGGATTTTTGGAAATCCCCAAGACTGAGATTGACTTATCAGAAGGTGTATTGAAGCAAAACCCAGGCTGGGAACTTTCAGACATTTTATTTCTACCGTAAGAATTTGTAAGCACAAGGAAAAAGAGGTAGTCCTAAAGATTTCCATATTGTGTATTAAAGAGAGTTTTTTAATGAATATTATTTTAAAATGAACTTTTTTGCTATCGAATATTGGATAATCTTTAGGACTACTTAGTTCTACTTTCAGACTTTAAAAATAATTTATTTTATCCCGGGAAAGAATTTGTAATTGAAGCTCAAAATGCGGGGAAAGACAATTATTTTATCAAGTCAATGGAATTTAACGGAATACCTTACAAAAAATATACGCTGAATCATCAGGATATAGTGAAGGGAGGGAAACTGTCTTTTGGGTTGATGGAGAATAACAAATTGAAATAATAAATCTTTATGTTTATGAAAAATTTAAAATGTTCATTGTCAATTTCCACTTGCGTTTTTTTCGTCATTTCAATGCTAAGCTTAAATATCGATAAGAACGCTGCATTTGCTGCTACAAAATTTCTTTATGCTTCGCCGACAGGCAGTGGGAACACTTGTTCGGAAAAATCACGGGGCTCATTGGAGAGCGTGAAGAGCAAAGTACGTAAATTAAATAGGAAAATGAGCGGAGATATTGTCGTCTATCTGAGAGGAGGAACTTACAACCTTTCCGCCCCATTCATGCTTGACGCCAGTGGTAAGTAACAGATAGCGGAGTTAAACTAATTTGGCCGCAATTGACCAGTTTTTGCCCATATACCGGAATAAATCCGGTTCAATAATTTCAAATTAGATATTTAAGTTATATAAAAATAAGCCTAATTATGAAAGAAAAAGAGAAAAATGATTTAAGCAGGCGTAAGTTTTTGGGTTATTCTGCGCTTGGTTTAGTAGGATTAACAATTCTCCCAAGTTGGAAGTTAGCAAGTGGTATAAAAATTGCGCCAAGTGACAGGGTCGTATTAGCATTTATTGGATTGGGAAGGCAGGGAATTTCTGACTTCGATAGTTTTTCTGGTTGTCCAGGGGTTCAGGTAGTTGCCTGTTGCGATGTTGAACAACTAAAACGCGAACGTTTCAGAAAGAAAGTTGAATCCTGGCAAAAAGGAATAAATATTGCCCCTCGATGCGATGTCTATGAATTCTATGAAGATTTATTGGAGCGAAAAGATATTGATGCAGTATCCATTGCTACGCCCGATCATTGGCACGCTTTGACAACTATTCATGCCTGTAATTCGGGAAAAGATGTCTATGTTCAAAAACCCCTTGCTTTTACAATTAAAGAAGGTTTGGAAATGGTTAAGGCAGTGCGCAGTAATAATCGTGTATTGCAAATTGGAAGTCAACAGCGGTCTAGTAAGGAATTTCAAAAAGCAATTGAAATGGTACGCAATGGAGAACTAGGTCACATTGAAACAATCTTTGCAAAAGTTGGCGACCCACCAACGCCACTTAATTTACTTGAGCAACCAATTCCCGCAACCTTAAACTGGAATAAATGGATGGGCCCGTTAAACGATCCTAAAATTCACTATCATTCCGATCTATGCCCTCCTATTTCTCTGGATCCGGAGCAGAATGAAAAACTTTGGGGAGCATGGCGCTGGTACAGTGAAACCGGGAATGGATTTACTGCTGACTGGGGAGCTCACATGTTTGATATTGCCCAGGCAGCAATTGGCATGGATGGCTCAGGCCCCTGCGAATTTATCCCCAAAGGATATGAAAATTCACAATATCTTACAATGAAATATCAAAACGGTATTGTGATGACTGAACAACCCTTTCGTGAAGAAGGAGGGAATGGAATTAGATTTAATGGTACCAAAGGTTGGTTGAAAGTCACCAGGGGTTTTATTGAATGTTCAGATCCAACTTTACTTCAGAAAGAAGAAACGGAAGTTCGTGAAGGACAGTACGAGATAAGTTCTCCGCATATGCAGAACTTTATTGATGCTGTTCGTTCGAGAAAGAATCCGATTGCACCGGTTGAAGTAGGATGTAGTACCAACACACTTTGTTGTTTGGCGAATATAGCTACTGAACTAAAAAGACCGGTTGAGTGGGACCCGGCGACCTTGAGTTTTGGTGATGATCAGGAAGCCGCAAATCACCGACTTTACAATTATCAATACAGAAGACCTTATTCATTATAATTTATTAATAAAACAGTTTAATATTATGAAATATCAGATGAAAAACATATTGAACCTGAAGCGATTTTGCCTGAACAATTTGGCAAAAGTATTTTTTGTTTTAATCACTTTTAGTATGCAGTCATGTGCTTCCTCCCCAAATAGTTCCAAATTTGGTGGTGTTCAGGTTGGTGCAATCACTTATAGTTTTCGTAGCATGCCTGATCAATCAGTTCAGGGTATTCTAAACTATGCTGTTGAATCTGGCTTGGGCTCGGTGGAGTTGATGGGAGGCGCGGTAGAGCAATATGCGGGATTCCCAAAAGAAAAAAATCCTCAGGATATCCGTCAATGGCGCAAATCGGTTTCGATGGATAAATTTAAGGAGATCCGTAAAATGTTTAAAACCAAAGGTGTAAAAATAGACATATTGAAATTAGGAGACAGTCAATGGTCCGATGAGGAAATTGATTATGCATTCAATGTTTGTAATACATTAGGGGCAAGAGGAATAACCATGGAGATTTCTGAAAATGCAGCTAAACGTATGGCCCCTTTTGCTGAGAAACACAATTTATATGTCATATTTCATAATCATGGACAACCAGGCGATCCAGATTTCAGTTTTGACAAAATCCTTTCTTATGGGCCTAAGTTGATGCTTAACCTGGATGTAGGGCACTACTTTGGTGCGACGGGGGAGAATCCATGCATATTAATAACCAGACTTCACGATCGCATTGCCAGCCTTCATATTAAAGACAAAACCGGACCAAACGCCATTGTGCCTGATAAAAACCAGCAGTTCGGAATGGGACAGACACCAGTTGTAGAAATACTCCAATTAATTCAAAAGAACAAATGGCCCATCACATGTGATATCGAGTTGGAATATCCCATTCCTGAAGGGTCTGATGCAGTGAAAGAAGTTGCCAAATGTGTGGATTATTGTCGGTCGGCTTTGTTACAATAAATGGGATATTAAAAAAACAATTTTTCTCAGATAAGTGTTTGCCCG
>JBBQXZ010000272.1:0-6499 GCA_038209145.1 Cytophagales bacterium
TGGATAGTCTGCCTGTCAGCGTGAGAACGCCGTCCTTTTCGCCCGGTAGAAACTGAGGTACTTGCCGCGCGCACCGGAGGTGTCCTGATTGTCCTGAATCTGGCCCGCCAGCTTGGCGAGCCGTGCCGGGGCGACGCCAGGCCCGCGCTTGCCGAACAAAGTCCTCGCATAGAAGCGGTTCCCCAAACTGCCGGCACCACGGATCGTCAGAATTCCAATGCATTCCCGAAGGTTACCGGGAACACGGCAAAGGCACCTCAGCGGGGACAAGTCAAAGTAAACGGAATACAGGCCGTATTAGCCAGTAACAGTGGGCCGATAGAGCAACTGTCAAACCAGGCTGACATAAGAAAGCGAAAGCTCCGCCGTGTAAATGACCTTAAAAAATCTGATCCTATCGTTGGAGGGGCTTATTATTATACCAAGAGGAAAAAAGGAAACGCCGAAGTCGCTGAACATATCGTACAGTCAGGGGAGACGCTATGGAAAATTTCACAAATCTATGGTATTCGTCTCCATTCTCTCAAAGCAAAAAACAGGATCTATAAAGACGCTGACCTCCTGCCGGGAATGGTCCTAAAATTACAAGGATACAGGGCAAGAAATGAGGAAATCAAAGTTGTCGCTCCAACCCGTGAAAAATCAGCGCCAAACGCTGCCCCCGTACAGGTAGCGGTGTCCCAACCGACTAATTCCCCACCGAAAAGACCAACTAATTCAAGTAATTCAGCCTCGGGTCCGCCTCCCGCACTGCAAACCCTCGAACATGAGGTGCAACCTGGAGATACCTTGTATGCCATCTCCCGGAAGCACAATGTCAGCGTGGAACAGATCAGGACGTGGAACAATATAGATGCAAGTAACCTGTTGAAAGTAGGTCAAAAGTTAATTATCAGAAAATAATATCGCTGAGGGTACCCCTGTGAGGGAGCGGCGGTCATACCCCATTACTATGCAAGTGAGAAGTTTATTTTTAGGTTTGGTTTGTTTGGTTCTCAGTAGTAAGGTTGCTGCTCAGGATGCTGGTGCCATCATCCGGGCCGATACAGTGATCATTAGCGGCGATACGTTGATCATGTTGGGAGACTCCCTGATTTTCACCCCAAAAATAAAGGAGATATATTGGCAGAATGGAGGAAATTTCAATCTGAGTATACAGCAGGTGGGCTTGAGCAACTGGTCTGCCGGTGGGGCAAGTACTTTTGCGTTTAATACAGGACTGTCCCTTTTTGCCAATTACAAGAAGGGCGAAAAGATTTGGGATACGAAATTGACGGTAAACTATGGCTTCAATAGACAGTCTGACCGAGCATATACCGTAAGAAAGACAAATGACAACTTTATTTTTATCAGCAAGTACGGTAGGAAAATATCCGAGAGCATGTATTTGTCTACACAGATAGACGCCAGAACACAGCTCTTGGCGGGGTATCGGTATTTCAGGCCGGCCGGCGCGGAACGGGAAAGCCGAAACAGGATCTCCGACCTCATCAGCCCTGGATATATTCAATCCTCCACAGGTCTAAATTACCAGAAGGAATTGAAAAACAAAGGTAAATTTTCCTCCATTATTTCCCCTTTTACCGGAAGGTTTACCGTGGTACTTGATGATTCTCTGAGTATGGCGGGTGCCTTTGGGGTAATTCAAGGAGAAAATGTACGGGCAGAGGCCGGAGTTTCACTTGCAACTTCCCTTGACACCCAGGTAATGGAAAATATCCGTTGGAAAGCAGACCTTAATTTGTTTTCCAATTATGAGCGATTTGGAAACATAGTCGTTAACTTGAACTCCATACTCAGTATGAAGATTAACAGGTACATTACCACCCGGATAGAAACGATTTTGATTTATGATGAAAGCGTATTTATCCAACAGGAAGACGGCACATCTTCCCGTGCCATACAACTGCAAAATCTTATAAATTTTGGTATTGGGATTGACTTTTGACGCCGGAAAACACGATTCAAAAGTCCGCCTCCAGGTCAAACCTCCTCTGTAGTTCCTTTAAGGCTGGAGACTTTTCGAGTAGGTAATGTAGCTTGTCTGTGGAGGTATAGAGATTCCTTGAGGATTCCTTGGTTTCTTCCAAGATTTCATAGGTCACATCGACCCGGACGTGTTTGAGTTTTTTGCGAAGGAGTCCGGTGAGTTCGGGCTTGCACTTCGAAAATATATCCTGCTGGAGCTCCCCTGAAAGGTGAAAATGGACCCGTTCCTCCTCCACCTCAAATGGCTGCATGAGTACTGAAACTTCCATGTTCTTATGAGCGAGCCTATAGTCTGCTATAATAGCATTGAGTGCTTGGGTTACGATATTTTTATCCAGGGGGGGATTGGTATGTGTTGTCTCATCAGGGAGTACTGGATTGGTTGATTTGGTCGGTTTGTCATCAACATTCTCTGGTTTTGCCTTTGACTGCTGCTCCGCGTGGAGGACGCTTCCCGGGATGGACAGGGTTTTTTTGATCGGTGAATTGGCCTTGGCCCTCAAGGTAGACGGTGTGGGAGCGTCAGTATTCTCTTCCTCGGGGATTCCGTTAGTTAAGCTTTTTTTTTTGCCTCTTCTTGAACCAGGGTTGCCAAGGATACTGCCCGCGGTAGTTTGGCAAGCTTCATGAGCAACAATTCCACATGCAGCCGTTGGTTTTTACTGCTCTTATAGCTCAAGTCGCTTTGGTTGCCCATATTGAGGGCAGTCAACAAGAAAGAAAGGGACGTTCGCTGAGATTGCTTATGGTACCGCTGTTGGGCACTTTCGGATACTTGCAACAATGGGATGGTCGCAGGATCTTTGCACACCATCAATTCTCTGAAATGCTCCGATAAACCAACTAAAAAATCGTGGCCATCAAACCCTTTTTTTAAGATTTCATCAAAAATAAGCAAACTGTCAGCGATACTTTCGTCCAACAACGCATCCGTGACCCGGAAGTAATAATCATAATCAAGGATATGCAGGTTGTCGATGGTCTCCTGGTAAGTGATTTTGTTGCCGTCAGAGAAAGTTACAATCAGGTCAAAGATAGACAGCGCGTCCCGCAGTGCCCCGTCAGCCTTGGTGGCGATAAGGCGCAACGCTTCTTCCTCATACGTGATGGTTTCTTTTGCGGCAATGAATTTTAAGTGGTCTGTAATGTCGCTGATCTGTATGCGGTTAAAGTCAAAAATCTGACACCTGGACAAAATGGTTGGGATGATTTTGTGTTTTTCTGTGGTGGCCAAGATAAAGATGGCGTACTTCGGCGGTTCCTCCAACGTTTTCAGAAATGCGTTGAAGGCCTGATTGGAGAGCATGTGCACTTCATCTATGATATAGATCTTATACTTGCCTTTCTGTGGGACATAGCGTACTTGATCGACCAGGTTACGGATATCATCTACCGAATTGTTGGAAGCCGCATCCAGCTCGTGTACGTTAAATGAGCTGTTCGCATTGAAGGAAAGGCAGGAATCGCAGCTATTGCAAGCTTCAAAATCGGCACTGAGGTTTTCGCAGTTTATGGTCTTTGCCAAGATCCTCGCACAGGTAGTCTTGCCAACCCCCCGGGGACCGCAAAATAGAAATGCCTGTGCCAGGTGGTCATTCTTAATCGCATTCTTGAGTGTAGTGGTGATGTGCTGCTGTCCCACGACGCTCTTAAAATCCGAAGGCCTGTATTTTCTGGCTGAGACTACAAAATTTTCCATCACCGCAAGTTATAAAATTTATTCAAATCTGCTTCCTTACTGAGAAGAATTTAGACTTAACAACCGGGTACTTTCCTGATTGTTTGCTGTTTAAAAATTGAGGGATAAACCAGTCCTAAAAGCAAAGATCACATTGGTCACCGGTACGATTGGGCGGTTCTCATAACTTATGTCGAAGGTATTGGTCAGTGAAAAGCGCCCTGTGATCTTGGTATTGATGATGGTAGAGCTATTGATCCTTTGTCGGAAGTCTGAAATGTCCCGGTCATAGCCGACCTGATAGTAGTTGACCAGATTGACATCCACATAATCATTCAAGGTAGCTCTAAGCGACAGGTAGTTGGAGCTTTTTAATAGATTGACCTGAACCACTTCCCCGGTGTATGGATGCTGCCAAGTTTCCCACTCCTGTAATCCTCCTAGGCCTAGAATAAAATCTATGCGGTTATTTTTGATTATTTTGATACGGACAGATCCGCCAACAAGTAGCCTGGGATCAAGCCCCCGAAAATTGTCAAAGGAATACTGAAGGTAGGTTTCATAATTGATTTCTTTTTCCCGGTTAAAATTGACCCGTCCGTGGACAAAACCAAAGTTTAGAAAATCAGATTCATTGATCTTGAGGTAGTCAAAATTGGAGACAAACACATAGGCATGCCGATTGGGAAAGTAAATGGCGTTCACGTCCAGGTTGTATCCCAAGAGATTGACTGGATCTTCAGCACCGGCACTACGATTAAATACGTTTAATCCAAATGTCGTCTTGAACTGAAAATTTTTGGCGGTGTCCTTTTCCATCCGCAGCCGTTCTATGTTGAGTATTTGCCCTTGGGTGGTGAAAGTAAGCAAGGGTGAAAAAAGGGAAAGAAAAACAAGAAACGGCAGGTATTTTATACTCAAAACGCACAGATTTTAAATTAACAAGTTTATTCGTGCGCAATTGACTGCATTAGCCCAATTCCGGTCCTGCTATTAGATAACACCATTCAGGTTTGCCGGAATATGCGTTGGATTTTAAATACATGCGGTACAAATTGCGCTGCCTCCTGAAGCCGCAAGATTCAAGCCAAGCCAGCCAACCGGAATTTAAAACAGGCACATCCATCACCAAAGGTTCATGCCTTGGCAGATTGCTTATAACCCCCAACAAGGTTTTCCCCACTCGGGTGTCTGTTGCAACCAATGGCCCCAAGTGGGTATATCGGGTTCCACTTCGAGCCAAAATAAATCCCTTAACGGTATCGTCCTCTTTATACATGTACGCCAAATCAGGTTGCTGGCGCTGGGCATGGATGAGTACTAACCTTCTATCCGCACCGAAGGCCTTTCTGTCCATGGGAAATATTTCCATAAGGTTTTCAGAATTCAGTGGAACAACGGATGCCGAATGATCCCCATCGATGGAAGAAGGAGTAAATTGGTCGGTGGTCAGCCGGATTAATGCATATTCTTCCTTAAACCCGAGTTTCTCATAAACGGGATAACCGGCAGGGGTAGCATCCAACTTGATGGAGGCGGCAGCTTTGAGGGATTGGATCACTGCGCCCATAAGTTTCTTACTCAGTCCCTGTCCGCGATAGGCGCTGTCAACAAGCATCATTCCGATCCACGCTACTTTATTTTCGTAGTTAATACCTGTGACTGTGCCGACTACTTTATACTGATGGACAGCAACAAGACAGGATCCCGGGCTACTTTCCAAAAAGAGTTTCCAATCGAAAAGGGTTTGGTTCCAACCTTCGGCATTTTTCAATTTCATGGCTTCATCCAAGTCTTGGGGACGCATTTGTCTGAGGATGAAGGGTGCGGAAGAAGGATGTAAATTGGACATAAAGTAAATTTAGGAAATCTGGTTTGCAATTAGCCATCTCTTTTTTTTAGGAGACGTTTTATGTCGAAAAAACGACTTACAGAGCAATTTTTTTAGGGTAAAAATTTATTTTTGATTGGAAATCAAAATCTCATTTTCTTCGCCTACATTTAGTTGCGTCATAAGATAGTTGGGCTTTCATCAATGGTTATTCCTTTAGTTTTTCTTAAAAAAATGAAAATTCATGGTATTTTAATTCTCGTTTGTGGCATGCTCTTTCAGGTTGAAAACAGCAATGCCCAAAATTTGGCAAGTCCTTCCGAGGGTAAGTCGCTGGTGTATTTCGTGAGGTCCTCAGGAACTGGGGCCTTAGTCAATTTCAAGTATTTTGACGGAGAAACCTATCTGGGAAAATTCTCCGGGTTGAATTATTTTATATTAGAATGTGAGCCAGGCAAACACATATTCTGGGTGACTTCTGAGAACAGGGATTTTGTGGAAGCAGAACTCTTACCGGACAAGGTTTACTTCATAGAAGTTCGCCCCACAATAGGGGCGGTATATGCGGCAGTAAAACTTTTTCCGGTTGGTATGGAAAATCAAAAAGCCACCGCAAAGCTTTATAAGATTATTGGTAAAAGAGAACCCCTTGCGCTTAATGAAAAAGATTTTTCAGGGGAGCAGGAAAGCCTGGAGTTTTTCATTCAAAACGGTATGAAAAAATACCAAACAGACAAAGAAAAAAGTAAAGCCATCACCCAACTTCCAGCTTCCTTCCACCATAATTAGGCCTATGAAACCGATAGTTTTCATTTTTATTTTATTGATGATTCTAACGTTGCCGTTGCATGCACAGCATAAAGGGTCTGCCAAAGACCAAGTTGCCATAGGGATAGGACTAGGATTGCCCTATGGGGGACTAGGTGGTAAATTAAGTTTCAACCCTGCGGATCAATTTACCCTTTTCGGAGGATTGGGGTATAATTTTTTGAGTGTTGGCT
>JBBQXZ010000273.1:0-6490 GCA_038209145.1 Cytophagales bacterium
CTGCCAATTGTGATCCCGCTGGGGCTCGAACCCAGGACCCATACATTAAAAGTGTATTGCTCTACCAGCTGAGCTACAGAATCAAGTTTTACGCTATCTACCTCCAAAATTCGTCTTGTCAGCAGATTTTTTTACTTTTAAAGTTTGCTTTTTGAAACAACTTTATCGTAATTGGACTGCAAATTTAACGCTCCAAAATCAAAACGCCAAACATAATGCGCTTCTTTATTGCAAAATTAATCTTATTTTTTCTGTTCGCATATCAAATAACTGACTGTCAAGCCAATGCAAATGGGCTAAATTTAGCAGATTCTTTGTTTGCTGACAAAAAATACCAAGAAGCTCTTCAAATCTATGAGCGCATCTTGGCAGACGCGTCTTACTCCCCTGCCATGTTGCTCAAAATGGCTTTCATTGCAGAAGGAGTAGGAGATTTTTCCCAAGCGACACTTTATCTGTCGAAGTATTACAGCCATAATCCTAATCCAAAAGTAATAGCCCAAATAAAAACCTTGACCAATCAGGGAACGCTTGTTGGCTACAACGTTTCGGACCAACAGAAATTTTTCAAAATCCTTATTGACCTCAGCCAAGAGGTTACTGCTACCTTTACTTTGCTTTTACTGGGTTTTTTGATTTCAATTATTGCATTTCCCAAGCAGAGGTCGGGGTTTTATGCACCGGCTATTGTGTTTTTGCTGCTGGCTTTTGTCAGCAACAATTTTTTGATGGACAAAGAAACAGCCATCATTACCAGTGCCACAACGTTGATCATGGATAAGCCAACAGCGGCAGGCAACCTTGTCCGTAAAGTGGATGCAGGCCATCGGGTAGTGATCAAATCTTCTCGGGACATCTGGTATGAAATCGAATGGAATGACAAAACAGCATACATCAAAAAAGAAAACGTGTCAAAAATCTAAAGGATCCATGGATTTGAAATGTCCATTCATTTTGATTTTTGACCTTGCTATCTCCATTTGCTGCATAATGGGCAGTACGTTTTTGAGGTGAGAAATTAAAAACCGGAGACGGTCTTCTTCGGAGGGCATACACAAGAGATGTAACTCATCAGTTAATTTCAATCCAATTTTATGGGAATAGGTAAACGAATCTAGTTCCACTAGTTTTAAATCATCCTTTACACCCAATAAGATTAACATTTGCTCCAATAACTCCTTGTATTCCAAAAATATCAACCGGTCAAATGAGGGGTTGTTTTCCAGAAAAACAACCTCGCCGCCGGCATACAGCCTATCCTCCAAGGGATTTCTGAAATCCAGTATTTTAAATGCACGCATCCCCTTTGTTTTGAGATCCATGCGACCGTCTTCATACACGTTGGATACTTCAAGCACGCTGACTTCTGTACCATACATCATCAACTTGTCTAGATAAACACATATTCCAAAAGTAGTTCCATACAACAAGCAATCACCTATCAATTGCCTGTATCTGGGTTCAAATATATGTAGATTGAGGTTTTCTCCGGGAAAAGCAACAAGCTTTAAGGGAAAGAAAGGAAGAGTTTTTTCCATTATTCATGTATTTAAATTACGCATGAGCATAATACCTATACCTCAAAAAGCCAAACAAAGTTTTCTTTCGGGTTGTAAAAAATCATGATTGATCAAGAATCCCACTAATCAGTATCTTCCTCTACAGTAATTTCTACCATAGACATGATCTCACCGGGAGACATGTAGAGACTTCTGATTTTGTTTTTGTAAGCTTCCGGGAGTCTGTCATGGTTCAACACAAAATTTTTTGTCGCAACTATTTTGTCTCCCATTCCACAGGAAACCGCATAGGTATCAGCCGCAATTTCTGCTTTCGCAATGAAGCTGCTAGAGCAGTAATACTTGGCGCCGAAACCCATGAGATTTACCGCACTTCTACCTACATAATCTTTAATGTGACCCAATTCATGGCCTATCCATCCGAGTAACACATCATGAGGGAGATCCTCAATGGGAATCAATTCGTCTTCCAGCTGTAAAAAACGGCTTATTTTAATTTTATAATGACGGTTCTTTTTATTATTCACAATCAATGAATAAACCCTAGGCTGTGCCTGCATGACCGAGCCGTTGATGTTTTCCTTAAACTGAAACGAAATCTTAGTTTCCAACAAATCAGGAAAATAAGATAATGCTTCTAAGGTAACGCTTCGGATTTCATCAGGAATCTCCTTATTTTTAGCATACATTTCAAACTCATCTCCTGAATTCACCTCATCATGAAGAAATGTAAAACCCACATTTTTGTATAAAAAACCCATACAATTGTAAACAAAAACAAAACTTAAAGAAAATGTGATAACAAATATCGATTTTAGCATAAGGATAGGCGTTAAATATTTCCATTATAATATAAAATAACTTTTAAAAATCCAAATTGTTTACATAAACGGTGGGTAATTGGGATTAAAAAAACAAAAGGAATAGTTCAGGTTAACCTGAACTATTCCTTTTCAGCACTATCAAAATTTGTTTATTAAAGAGCCCAAGCTCTGTCACCCTTTTTATATTCTAAACAAGGGTCATATTTACCTGGTGTCTCAATATATCGCAATGCTTGCGTGGCACCAATCTCGGAGGTAAAATACCCCAATATGGTCAAGTCCTTAAACATATTGACATAACTTGGCACTTTATCACCTTCACTGAACTCTGCCTTGGCTTTTTGATTGAGCTTATTGAGATAGGCTGTGCGCTCTTCCACAGAAACCTTCATAAATTCATTGCCCGTATCAGACTTAAAGTCCGCATGAAGACTGTTCAGTCCAGCAATGAAAGTTTCTTGCTGTTCTTTGTCATACGTTTCTTTTACCATCATCGCCATAAACATGCCAATTCCTGTTGCTTTGGCACCAGGTGTGTCTGTGGTTGGAATAATTGCTTCTCCAATTTCATCCATGAATGCCAAATCCTTCTCGGTGAAATCCAGTCCTTCGATCCTATATTCCGGAGTACAGCCCGTCAAAATCACATTGGCTCCGACCATGGTTCCACCCATCATCAAGACCACGCTTTTGAGTGCTTCTCTTCTGTTCATTAAGCTCATATCTCGTGTGTTAATTGTGGTTACAGATTTCCTTTTTTCAATTCGTCCACCGCAAAAGCCGCAGCCCTTGCCGTCATCGCCATGTAGGTGAGTGATGGGTTTTGAGCAGCCGTTGAAGTCATGGACGCCCCGTCAGTTACGAACACATTTTTTGCATCCCAAACTTGGTTGTTGCCGTTGAGAACCGACGATTTTGGATCTCGGCCCATCCTGGCAGTGCCCATTTCATGAATTCCCTGACCGAAAGTGTACCCATTATCATAAGTCGTAACGTTTTTCACTCCTGCAGCCTCAAGCATTTCAGCGGCGTCGTTCATCATGTCTACCCGCATTTTCTTCTCATTTTCCTTGATCTCGGCATCCATTACCAGCACATACATGCCCCACTTGTCTTTTTCAGTTTTGCTGAGCTTGGCGGTATTCTCATGATACGGGAGAATTTCCCCAAAAGCAGTCATGCCTAGGGACCATGGTCCCGGTTCGGTAAGTTCTGCTTTCAACGGAGCTCCAAAATCCAGTTCGGCGACTGTTCTACTCCACCCACTTCGGCTAGCACCTCCCTGATATCCAAATCCGCGGACATAATCCCGTTTTTCATCTCCCAAATTTCGGTATCTGGGGACATAAAATCCTCCAGGTCTCCTACCGAAATAATATTTGTCTTCATAACCCTCCATGGTTCCGTTGGCCCCTAGTCGGAAATGGTGATCCATGACATTATGCCCCAGCTCGCCTGAACTACTTCCCAATCCCTCAGGCCAAATCTCAGTGGCTGATCGCATCAAAATAGCAGACGAATTAAGCGATGAAGCACATAGAAATACAATTTTGGAATCGTACACAATGGTCTCGTTGGTTTCTGCGTCAAGGATTTCTACTCCAGTTGCTTTTTGGGAATCTTTATCGTAGACGATTTTCGTGACAATAGACCAGGGACGCAAGGTTAGGTTGCCTGTAGCTTCGGCTGCCGGCAATGTGGAAGCCTGCGTACTAAAATACCCACCAAATGGGCATCCCAAGGCACATTTATTACGGTATTGGCAGCCCGGTCTGCCAGGAAGGGGTTGGGTATTGTTGGCTACTCTAGCATGAATCATGGCGCGGCTGCCGTTGAATTTTTCTTTGATTCGCTTGGCGACATCTTCTTCAACGCAATTGAACGGAAAGGCTGGCATAAAATCCCCATCGGGTAATATGGGAAGGTTATCTTTGGATCCAGCAATGCCCGCAAACTTTTCCACATAACTGTACCAGGGTTCAAGGTCCTTATACCGAATGGGCCAATCCACGGCAATTCCCTGCTTTAGATTTGCCTCAAAATCCTCGTCTGCCCAGCGGTAGCTTTGACGGCCCCAAAGAAGGGACCGGCCCCCTACCTGATATCCCCTAAACCATGTAAAGGGCTTTTTCTCTATATAAGGAGAGTCCGACTCGTGCGCCCACCAGTCCAAGTTGAGTTCATTCAGTACATAATCCCTTCTTAAGTTTGGGTGGTTTTCAAGCATCTCCACCGTCCTTCTTCCCCTGTGGGGTATCTCCCAGGGAGCTTTTGTCGCATTCTTATAATCCTTCACATGCTCCACCATGGGACCTCTTTCCAGCATAAGTACTTTGAGTCCCTTTTCTGTAAGCTCCTTTGCCGCCCAGCCTCCGCTGATACCGGACCCGACGACAATAGCATCATAACTTTGATTAGCCATATATAAATTAATTTTATTTTAGGTTTTACTTTTTCATTTTTCATCAAGATCTACCCTATTTTCCAGCTAATACGTCTGAGGCATTACAAACAGGTAGGCCATCTCATGGATAAATGACTCTTTTACACGAGTTTACTTTAATGTCAACTTATTTTCCAGATCAATGTTTCGTTCACTTTTTCTCAATGCAGCGGCTTTTTCAAAATCCCTATCCTTGAAAAACACCATAAACAGAATCGTGACTACCAATGCTATTGCCGATGGAATTAGCCATATGTATTTCCACTCGTGGGTACCATCTGTCAGATAGGCATCTGATACGATCCCGGCTATCCAAAAACCAACTAACATGCCAAAACCATAGGTGGCCAAAGTAATAAGGCCTTGTGCGGCACTTTTGAACCTGGGACCTGCTTTGGAATCGGTGTAGATTTGGCCCGACACGAAAAAGAAATCATAGCAGATCCCATGAAGTGCTATGCCCATTATCAACAAATAGGTGCCAGATCCCGCATCACCAAAGGCAAAGAAAACATAGCGGATCACCCAGGCAAACATGCCCACCATCAACGTTGTTTTGAGTCCGAACTTTTTGAAAAAAAACGGCAGCATCAACAAGAACAATACTTCCGATACCTGGCCAATGGTCATCTTCCCCGTGGGATTGGAAAGCCCCACCTCTGTAAGAAAGGGATTCGCATTTTGATAATAAAAAGCAAGTGGAATGCTAATCAGGACAGACGAAATGAAAAAGATCGCAAAATCCCTGTTTTTTAAAAGCTTCAAAGCATCTAGTCCGAGTATTTCCGAAATGCTGCGTTTTTCGCCGCTAGCTGCTTGGGGTGGGGTTGGAGGCAATGTAAAGCAGAAAACCCCCAAGACCACGGAAGATATAGCCGACATGAGAAAGGTGTTTTTCAACATACCCGAATCCAAACCTGCCGGACTGTCCCACATAAAGAAATAACTTATCATCAATCCGGCGGCAATCCAACCTATTGTGCCCCAAACGCGTATGCTACTGAATTCTTTGGCAGGATCTTTCATCTGATTGAATGAAACCGAATTGACTAAGGCCAATGTCGGCATATATATCAGCATGTAAAGAAAAACAAATGGATAGAAATTGGCAAAACTGTCCGCACGAAACATAAAAAACATCAACCCCGCACCCGCAAGATGAAGGATGCCGAGAATTTTTTCGGCATTGAAAAACCGGTCGGCTATCAACCCGATGATAAATGGTGCGATAATCGCCCCGAAGGACTGGGTGGAGAAAGCAGCCGATAACTGGGTTCCTGTAGCTTCCAGGTTGTTGCCCAAAAACGTCCCCAAGGTCACGTACCAGGACCCCCAAACGAAAAACTCCAGAAACATCATCAGGGACAACTTGATTCTAATGGAAGAGGTCATAATTAAATTCAGGGTTAAGTATTACGGAACGCATTGAAATCACAGGTGAAAGGGCAATCTATTTACTCATGCCTTTATAATTTGTCCAATTTAATGTAAATTTATGATTTGATAAAATACCCAAGTGTAACCTATTCATGTTTATTGGCAAATAGATAAATTAAAATGTGGTAAAAAATTTATTTCAGACTCACTTTTGAAATATTAATTTGCAAAATAAAATTTATAACAAATTATTAAACTTTAAAAACCAAAAAACCAAAGATCGGAATAATGAGCAACAAAAAACTTAAAATGGGAATGATCGGCGG
>JBBQXZ010000274.1:0-6384 GCA_038209145.1 Cytophagales bacterium
TGATCTCAAATTCCATCACCGAATACAACACATACCGTTCTGATGAAAACAATTCAGCGTCAATTGTCAACCGCTCCAGCAAAGAAGAAGAAACCGAAGAACTCCCATATAAAGCTGGGTTGCCGGGTAGATTCCACCTTCCACCATACAGCTTTACACCTTCCCCACTTGCATCGCAATACCGGGTCAACGCAATTCTATACACCTTCATCCGTCAGATTAAACCGCAATACCGTGTTGTAAGCGCATAATTTCGGATTTTAGAAGATCCAGACCCTCCGAAACATCGATTAACGCAATAGGTTTGATATTTCCAATAGAAAAAAGTGGACGTTCCATCCATCGTCTGAATCCTTCTTTTCCAAAATAGTTATTGCCAATTGCGTACAAATCCGCCAGTTCATACAATTTCTCGGATTGCATAGTATCAAAAACCTCTTTACGTTGAAGGGTTTTGGCTGAAACTCCCAAAGCCGCAGCCAAGGTATTATTATCCAGGCCGGATATCTCCTTAAGGCTTTCAAAGGATTTTTTCTCCAAACCATTGCGGAAGGATTCTATCCGACTCAATGGTTCATCCAACTGACTGAAATCCACATCCAGAATGTCCTGAACAGATAATTTAGCTTTTCGGTAAATGGCAACCGCAGGCTCGCTTACTTTTGAATATTTTCTAGACATCACACCAATAGAAATTTGTCCCCTAATATAACGTAATTTGTCCAAAATTTAATTTTATTTCACAAATATCTTAAATTAGCTGTCAAGGAAATGTCAAAGCCCAGCAAAATGGATGGAGCGGCACTATTCGTGACCCATCCAAGGGGTATATTCCTTGGTGCAAAAATAGTGTCTCCTTGACCAAATCAATATATTCCATCCCCAATTTTGACTTTCACTTTTTTCTTTTTGGGAATAAAACAGCACATCTGCATTATAGAACTATTGATTGTGCTGATGCTAATATTGTACCCATGTTGGAACAAGTGATTTTATAAATATAAAAAAGTGGCTACTCCAATTACAAACAGCCAAAAATTTTTGATTTAATTCAATACCAAGGGGAAGGTAATATCCAGATCTGTTTCACCACCTGCTTGGACAAAATTTTCAAAATTGGGATTATTTATTCCAGAAAAGCTTTTGTCGAGGTCATGGCGCAAAATCATTCTGAATTGAGCATTGTTTGAGGCAGGAGATGAAGCAACTGTCACAAATCCCCGAAGTCCGATGGGATTGCCATTCTCATCCTCATCATCATAAACATAAGTCAGTATTGGAGAACCCACAAATGCCGACCCCAAGAAAAAGAACTGATGCTCGTCTGCCTCCTCGTCTATTTCTTCTTTAATATTCTCATTTTCTATGCTATTGAAAAGCTCCAGTTCCAGGAGATAGGTTTTTCCTAATTCAAGGGAGATGGTTCCTATTGTTGGAATGTTTCCCAACTCAAGTCCATTAGGATCTGAAGCCACAACCCCAAAGGGAGTGCCCATTAAATCAGTAGCATCATCCACTTCTGTAAACTTTAAGGTAACATCAGTGATCAATTCACCTTCATTTTCATCTTCTGGATCATTACTTTCACAGGAAGAGAATAAAAAGACAGTTGTGGTCAACAAGAGGAACACGTAGTTAGAATTAGACTTTTTCATTGGTTTTCTTTTTTTATATATTAATTGAATTAAAATTCGTAATTGAATTTGAGAAGGACATTTCTTCCCAACTGGTGGGTAAAATACCTGAACCTGTTCATGTAATCTTTGTATGCTTCATTGAATACATTGTTGGCATATAATCCGATGTTCAATTTATTATTCCCCATTTTGAAGCCGGTTTGTACATCCATATTCCAAAGTTGATATCCTGAAGGGGCAGGTGCAAGGTCAAATTCAGGTTCTCGGTTTTGTCTTGCAACAGCCAGGTTGGTGATACTGAATTTGGTGGTGTATTTTGTAGAGGTAGATTCAAACAGGTAGCTGATCCCATTCTCCAATCTATCAGCTGGAATGAATGGTAAAAAGGAATTATCTAAGATATTTCTCGTTCGGACTATAGACCCTTTGGAAAAAACTTCCCAGTCTGTTGAGATTTTCCAAATGAAACTCAAGTCAGTTCCGATGAAGTTGGCATCTGTCTGTAGGTATTCAAACACATTGAATGTGCCTCTCAAGGATACAAATTTCTCTTCAGTGGGATTGAGGTATATGTAGTTGTTGATGCGGTTTGCATATGCTGTCAATTCAATATTTAATCTATCACTATTGAAATCCAGGGTATTCAGCCATTTAAAAGATTGCTCACTTTCGAAATCGGGATTACCGATCTCCATGGCTGCTAATCCGTGGTGCAAACCTTGGCTGAACTGTTCGTTGACATTTGGAGGCCTCCAGGCAGAACCTAGATTTGAATTGAATGTCAAGTTTCTAGTAAAGGCATATACTGCTCCAAAGAATGCTGAAAAATTGCTAAATGTGAAGTCTCTTTCCTGAAGGTCGCCACGAATTATTCTTGCAGCTTCTACATATCGGTGATCAAATCTGAACCCACCTTCCAATTCCAAAGGGCCATTTGTGAATTTTTCAATGGCATAAAACCCAAGATTGATCATGTCGAAATTTGGAATCAAAGGCATCACACCTGTACCGGGGATATTGGAATTGGCTTGTTGCATTATTTGAGTGCCTACGGCACCATCCCAGTTTTTTCGGGTTTGATAATTATAACTTAAATCAAAAGAATTGGTGAAAAGCATCAAATCCAGTGAAGCTCTTTCATTTATTTCACCTCTTCGTCTGTCAAATTCCTGTCTACGGTTTCTCTGAAATGAATATTGAAAATTCAGCTTTGAGCCATCATTGAGATGGTAATGGATTTTTGTTTTGATAAGCTGATGGTCTACCTCTTGTTTTGGGTTTTGAATATCGTAGCTAAAGCCTGCTTCTCTGAAAGGCCTTCCATTTTCTATAATACTTTCCAAATCATTGAGATTTCCAGTATGCGAGTCTGAAAGTATACCTATCGTTGTCTTGAAATTACTCACATAAAGTTCTGTACCTAATCTACTGCTACTATACCCTACTGCACCAGAAAAATTAAGCTCACTGACTCCCGTATTGTCAAGGATATAGTCAGACGTATGTACATTTCCAGCAATTTTTGATGATCCTTGAAGTCTATATCCCAGACCTTTTATTTTTTCAGAGCCCCCGCTAAAGGAGGCAGCTGCGTTTAATCCAAATCCGTTGGAAAACCCTATCAGATCAATCTCACCTTTTTGTATTGGTTTTAAGGGAAGCGGTGAAGGATTAACCAAAATCACACCTCCCATAGCATCAGCTCCAAACCTTACAGTTTCTGCACCTTTTACCACTGAGATTTCATTGGCTATAAAAGGATCAATTTCCGGTGCATGGTCTGCTCCCCATTGTTGTCCTTCAAGTCTCACCCCATTATTAAGGATCAAAATTCTGTTGCTATGGAGACCATGAATGACAGGTTTTTGAATGGTGGATCCTGATGAATAGGTGTTTACCCCAGGTATTTTTCTAAGTGATTCACCCAAGGTTTGTCCCCTGGTTGACCTTAATACCTCACCATAAATTGAAGAAACAGAATTGGTTGTAATAAGAGCATCCTGATGCCCATGGATATCAACTACTTCCAATTCAATATCGGCTGCAGTCATTCTAAAGGTGTAGTTTCTGTTACTGTTGATTTCCAGCTTTTCGATATAATCTTGATGGCCCAGATATTGAATCTTAATCGTGTAAGAACCGGGACAGAGTTTTGCTGATCTAAAAAGACCATTGAAATCAGAAATTGTACCTGATTCAATTTCTATAATCCAAATGTAGGCTGACTCAATAGGTTTATTGTTTTCAGCATGGACAATCTTTCCACTAATGGTCAAATTGCAATTTTCCTGAGAAAGTACTTGACCAAACATCATCGTGAAAATTAAAATAGAAACAATAAACCGCATAAATGAAACTGAGTTGCGAAAGTAACCATAAATTAAATAATACCAATTGTTAATGCAACTTTGTTTCAAAAAAAGGATAGTTACAGATTAAAAAGTAGATAGAAATTGATGCGTTTCTTTCTAAAAAATGCCGCATAGTGGATTCGCTTAAGAAAACGGACATCCCTACACTCTCCTAATAGGTTGGTTTATGAAAACCTTTTTCAACAACCTAAGCATGGAGCAGGCACAAAAGGAGTTCAATACCTACTTTATCCCTGAATGCCGGATCAAAGCCAAAGGCACCGAAATTGATTTTGGCAACTTTGGGAAAAAAATATAAAATGATTGTTTATGTAATTTTTTTAATCTTAACTTACCAAACATTTTTATAGTTTAGGTCATGTATTATATTATTAAGTTCTGTTTTTAGTAGTGATTACATTTATTTATTTTTTTGATACATTTCCTTATAGATCAAAACCATTTCAGGCTAAAGATAAGGACATACCCTTTGCTGTTTCCCTTTATGAATATGCGGAAATCACAAACGTAGGAGACCATTTTTAGTTTTTCCATAGGGTTTTTTATTCAGATCTTTAACAATTTAAGTATGATTCCCATTTCCTTTTTCACAAAAACGGTTATAAAATCGGAAAAGGCTTGGAGTAAAACTCCCCAAAATTAAGACCAGAGGTTAAGTTAAAAAAACAATTAAATTTAACCTTATGAGCAAGCAATCAAGAAGAAAGTTCGATCCTGAATTCAAGGCGCGCGTTGCCCTTGAAGCCATCAAGAACCAGCATACATTGGCTGAATTATCCAAGAAATTTGACGTCAGCGGCGTGGTGATTTCCAAATGGAAAGGGGAGTTTTTGGAAAACATGGGCAATGTTTTTGAGAAGGACACCCCCAAGAAAAAAGTTGTCGGTCCGGACGTTGACCGGCTGTACTCCCAGATCGGCCAGCTGATTAGGTCTCTTCTAAGGTAGTATTCAATTCAGACTATTCCCCATGTATGTAAAAAGACATTATAGTTTTTGGATGACTTTAAGATGGTCCAAAATTTCCCTTTATTATGGACTTATTTATGCTTCTTTTGTTACCCTGATTTTTGAGCTGACGGACTTGGAATTTACACTACCTTGGGAACCTATCAGTGTAATCGATATCGCCGTTGCTTTTTATCTGGGTTTTAAAAACAACAGTTCGTATGACCGCACCTGGGAAGCCCGTAAAATATGGGGAGAAATTGTGAATGACAACAGAACTTTTGCAACTGCGAAATTGACCTTGCTGAATGAAAGTAGCGGAACGGACAACACCCAACTTAAAAAAGAACTGATACGTAGACATCTGGCTTGGTTGATCGCGCTTAAGTATGTCTTGCGGCAAAAGCGGACCTGGGAACACAATGAAGATCCCGCAAAATTGGTTTTTGCTCCATCTTTCTGTGAAGAATACAACGTAAGGCCTGGATGCAGAAATCCTACAATACATTGCGGAAAAAGAATATGCTTTTTATAAAACCAAAAGCAACATGCCTTCCCAATTGCTTAAAAAACAAGCCGAGGCTATTCAGCAGTTGGAGAAAGAGGGCTTAATCTCTGACTACAAACATGTTTGGCTGCATCCGATCATTGGTAAAATGTATGACAATCAAGGAATGTGTGAGCGGATCAAAAACTTTCCCCTTCCGAGACAATACGCCTCCACCGCTCTTTGGATGAATTATGTTTTCTGTGCCCTCATCCCTTTTGGCCTGCTGAATGTATTTGAGACCTCCTCTGTTCTACACATGTGGTTGACGATCCCCTTTTCTGGCCTTATCATATGGATTTTCTTTTTGATGGACAGAATAGGTGATTATTCAGAAATCCCTTTGAAGCAGCCTACAACGATGTCCCCATTTCATCCATTACCCGGGCGATTGAAATCGACCTGCGGGAAATGATAGCCGACGAATTGATCCCGGAACCCTATCTTGTGGAAAACGGATTTTTGATGTAGGTCAAACGGTTTGAATAAGGTGTCATTATTAGGGAGATCAATCACCTTCTCAGCTTCTGATGAATTAACCGGATTAAGTCATCAGGTAATTTCCAAGAGTCGGGAAAGCAGATTGCATAATTTTCATCCCAATCCCTGCTGTTGAATTAGTAATTCCCTATTTTTATCGAATCTAAAAGGACAAAGGAATTTACCCAAAACTATTTTCAAAAATGACTACCGCCTCCAACGCAAAACCAAAAAAAACCGCAGCAAAACGAAAAAAGAAAAAGATTGAAATCCCCTACCACCGCAAACCGGAAAACCTCACGCTGGATCAATGGCAGGCGGGGTTGAGAAGGCAATTTGCGGGTGTTCAATCTTTTGAAATTGAAAATCTGGGAACCGAGGAAGTTTTTTCGGACTATGAG
>JBBQXZ010000275.1:0-6379 GCA_038209145.1 Cytophagales bacterium
ATCTGAAAAGGTCAGGATTTCCTTTCCTTCTCCATCGACTATACTTCCCTTGATGGACACTCCCTTGCCATGTCGGTTAGAAGCTTTGAAGGCGATTTCTTGGGCAACGCCGACTATAAGTTCCCCACCTTCGGGGAAAAACTCCAGATCTATTTCCGACTGCATCTTTTCTTCAGCAGTTGGAATGTTTTCGGAAGGGGATAATAGGGTAATTTCCCGCTGGAAAAAATAAGTTTCCCCAAAGTTCCGCTGCCACTGGGTATAGGCTGATAGTATATATGTTCCAGATGCCAAATCATCTGGGATAAGGATTTCGCCATTTGCTACACCTTCTTCAAGTGGTAGCGTAAGGCTCTTAACCGGTTGATTGCTGTCAGTTACAAGATCCACATAGAGGACACCGCTTTTTTGAGTGGGATGGAGGGAGGCCGCATTTACCACATAAGCTGCCAGCCAAAGCGTTTCCCCCGGTAGATAATGGAATTTATCCTGGTGTATGTAAATTTTTTCAGGTCCATAATTGACAGAATAGGTCTGGATGTAGTTTTTGATAAGCTCGGGGACAATTTTATTAGGAAGTATATATGCACTGGCAGTTATTCCCAGTGCAACAAATGCCAACGAAATGATAAGGGTGAGATTTTTCATGGAATAGGAAGATTGGATAAATAATTCCTCAAAAAGTTGGTGGAGTGTAAAGGGATTATATTGCGGACTACCCCATATTATAAAAACCCGCCCAATTATTATGCCAGAGTGTGCCAGGGCTATTTGTTAGTCGGAAAGATAGCCTTATCCGGATATTTTTTCAATTCAACCATAATGGCTTCAAACAATTTCATTCTGACTTGACCTGATTTTTTTGGTTCTACCAGGTAGCGGAGTGTGACTTCTATGAAAGTATTGTTGTGTGCCCGGAGGATGACAGCGGGATGTTCATTTACATCCAACTCATCAACGGGAGTCTCTGCCAAGATTTTTTTAAACCGCGCAACCCTTCTTACCATTGCTTCGCCAATTTCTTGCTCGGCAATACGTTTGGTAGTATCTGTTACAAATCTAAAATCACTGCCGTGTGACACATAAAAATTGAGTTCGTTCCAGATAAAAGGGAATAGCGGCCAGGAGTAATTGTACACATACTCGCTGAATACCTTGGAGTTGGCAAATCGAATAATTCGGCCACTGGGATGGTCTCCAGATAAATAATCCCCATTAAACTCCCACAAGGTGGTATCAATATAACTTACATTGATCACATCCCCATACACATTCCCGATCCGTATTCTGTCTCCTACGTCGTAGGGCTTTCGGAGAAGCAGGTATATCCATCCAAAAAAACTCGTTATGGGATTTTGCAGGGCCAATCCAAGTATTAGCGATACAATTCCAAATGATACCATGGCGGCATACCAGTTGGCAAAAAGCAGGGAAAGAATGATGAGAAAGACAAGTATCCCGGCAAATAAATCAGAAATTCGGTTAAAATTAAAAACGGTAGTTTCATCGTCAACCTTCCGATTTACAATCTTTTTTAAAAGTCGGTTGGCCGTCAACACCAAGCTCACAAACATGACCGCAAAAACAATCTTTTGCACCACAGGGACGTAATTGACCGGAATAGGCAAAATGTTTCTGGCCATTAAAAAATAGAGAACCCCGCAGGCCAAAAATAAAATAGCCGTAGCTCCCAGCATAGGGGCCTCCTTTTTTATGGTCTCAGAACTATCCTTTGACAAGTTGATTGGATTCTCGTACAATGCGCGTTGTACTTTTTCATCTTTTTTGATTTCTTCTAATTCTTTATCTTCCATCGGAACAGCTATTTATAGAAATAGGTACTGCATTTACCAAAGTAATATTAACCACCGATACATGTAAAAAAAACTGTGTCAACTTTTATTGGGTATGCTGCAATTTAATTTATAAACTGATTTCGACTATATGCTGCAAACTATCAAGGAAAGAGAATTAGTTGGATTTTGTAATTATTTTTGCTGAAAAAGGCAACAATGCCGCCAAAATAAACCCCTTATCATTCACTTTCCGAGGGCTTGCGCCCGTGGTTATTATCGTTTAGCCCCTTCCCTTTAGGGCTGTTTGGTAAGTAACAATCGAACTCAGTTTTATAATATAATCTTAAATTTAGCCCATTGACCAAATTTTACAAATTATATTTTCTAATACAAAATGGATGGATGAGCTAATAATAAAAAACAGCGGCAGAAATTCTGCCACTGTTGGGGGTAGGTTAGGTAGATCAATAAATTTGGTAGTGGAAATTCAGGGCAATTTTCCACTTCATTTTCCGTATTATTTCTTAAATGTAAACTCGGGAAGTGGAATGATTTCGCCTCCTTTCATGGCAGATTCGTGCGCCAGAATACCTACGCAAGTTATATTCGCTGACTGCCTTGCATCGGGATAGGGAGCTCTTGCTTCGTTCAGTGCGGAAAGGAACTCATGTACCAAATGTGGGTGGGAACCTCCATGTCCAGCACCCTGTATAAAGGACAAGTGCTGATTGTCGTCTGAATCATAGACACTAGCCGTGGTAAACGAAGCAATCTCTTCGGGCAGCAAGTGGGCAAAGTCCGGGATTTTAACTTTTTCGGGCTCCTCTCCGGTATGTATCAAGCTGTCCTCATTCTCGATAAGGGTCCATTCAAAGGATTTTTTAGATCCATACGCATCAAAACTTTCCCTATATTGTCTTGCCGTATTGAAAAGTGAGCGGGTGACTTCGGCAGCCAAGTCGGAATCTTTCAATTTGATATGGCAGGTCTCTATGGCGAAGGGTGATCCGTATTTTTCGATCAGGGCTTCATCAATTCTACCGGAACCAAAGCAGGAGACATATTCTGCCTGTGCCTTTGGAAGTGCAAGCACAGGACCCACACAGTGCGTGGCATAATGCATCGGAGGCAGTCCTTCCCAATAGCCCGGCCATCCGGCCATTTCCTGCTGGTGACTGGCTCTCAAAAATTGGAGTTTACCCATTTCACCCTTTTCATACATGTCCTTGACAAAGAGGAATTCCCGGCTATAAATAACCGTTTCCATCATCATGTAGGTAAGGCCTGATTTCTCGGTCTCTTCTACAAGCTGTCTGCATTCCTCCACGGTGGTGGCCATGGGTACGGTACAGGCCACGTGCTTGCCAGCCCGAAGGGCCTTAAGCGACTGCTCAGCATGGGCCTGAATGGGGGTGTTGATATGGACGGCATCGATATTGGGATCCTTCAGCAGTTCATCGTAGTCCGTGTACCTATTTTCAATGCCAAAGGCATCGCCGATTTCATTCAGTTTGTCTTCGTTACGCTGACAGATGGCATACATATTTGCCAGTGGATGCTTTTGGTAGATAGGAATAAATTCCGCTCCAAATCCAAGTCCTACGATGGCGATGTTGATTTTTTTATTGCTCATAGTTGAAATATATTATGCTAAAGCTAGAATAGTTTAGGATAAGTGGGATCATGAAGCCCAAGCTTTAAGGAACTTCAATCCTTCAGAAGCAAAGTCATCCTGGTTTTCCGCCAATGGTCTCCAGATACATACAGCACCTGCCAGTTCTTTGATCTCAGGGGTGAAGCTTTCGATGGATACCGTTCCTTGGTAATTAATTTTTTCAAGGCCCTTACGGTAATCTTCCCAACGGGTCTGTCCAGTGCCGGGGGTCCCACGGTAATTTTCAGAAACCTGCACGTGAATGAGTTTGTCACCCACCAAGGCAATGGCATCTTCGATGTTTCTTTCTTCGATATTCATGTGAAATCCGTCCAGCAACACCTTGGCAGCGGGATGGTTGATGTCCTGAATGAGCTGCATCAAATCAGCGGCATTGTTGATCAAGTCTGTTTCAAAGCGGTTTAATGGTTCAAGGGCTATTTCCTGACCTGCTATTGACGCCATCTTGCATACGATATGCAGGTTATTGACAGCCCTGTCCCATTCCACTTTTTTCTGCTCAGGAGATAGCAGGCGGGCTTTGCCTACTGCCGAATACATGGGGCCAGCTACAAAGCTGGCACCTAATGCCGCGCTGATGTCAAAGCACTTTTGGATGTAAGTAAAGCTCGTCTGATGAAACGAAGGATCATCGTGGGTCAGGTCGCGGGAAGGACCAAAGGCCCCACAAATAATAGGCTTCAGGTCATGTGTTTCCAAGGCTTTCCTGACTTCTGCTACATTGATCAGTTCAGGATCTTCTACAGGAATTTCCACAGCGTCAAATCCCATCCCTTTTATTTTTTCGAACAGGGCTGGCGTGCCTGATTTAAATGGTGAAGTCCAAAGCCATGTAGTGACTCCAAAAGTTACGTTTAAACTCATGTTTTCAAGTTATTGGGTTTATCAACCTGAACAAAAATTATGCTCAGCTCGATGTAATTATTTCAATTTCAACAGTGTTTATTCCACAATCATAATTCCATTCATGATTCTCCAATGGCCGGGTACGGTACAGATGTACACATATTCCCCCGGCGTGGATGGTGCGCGAAACACAAGGGATTCGCTGGATTCAGGGTCAACCAAACGGGTGGCTGCAATGATTTCGGGCATTTGGGGCACGTAATTCATGTCAGCTCCTTTGGGGTCTCTGGCAAGCGCGTCGGCAGCAGCCCCCACTTTTTCCATGGTTCCAGGCATCGCTATCACCAAATTATGCTGCATAAAATCGCTATTTTCAAAGTCTATGGTCACTTCGAAACCCGCCTTTACCGTAAAGGTAGCTTTGTCAAATTTCATTTCATGTTGGATCACACCCATTTTGAGCGTGACGGAACCAGCTGAAGGAACGTCCTGCCCAGCCTCTTGGCTTTGGGAGGTAATGACCTCCTCTTTGGATGGTTGAAGCAAGCGCAGATACGAATCCCGGGCATTCATCCGCCCTTTAAACCAAAATGGCTTTCGGTAGTCACCTACTTGATTATCCCCCAAATTATCATTTCCTATCCGTACCCGGTCAGGGATCAGGGTAGTGGTAAATAGCCCATTTGCTTTTGTGCTACCCACAGTATTATCGTTGATCAGCAGGTTCATGGATCCATCTTTCAGGAGATTGGCCTGAACGACAAACTGATCGGTAGGCAAGGCTCCCCGCGTATTTACCTTAAAGGTCTTACCGCCTTGCTTTACCAACCAGTGGACGGAGTTGTTTTGAATATACAGGCTGTAACCGTTTTGATTATTTCCCTGCGCCAAGATAATGCCTTCCAAAGGATCATCCCCAGCCTTGCTGATGGTTGCCTTCAGGTGAATTTCTTTGCGTTCAACAGTGGGAGGGAAGGGGATACCTGCTCTTCGGTCAAGGCTATATTGCTCCTGAACCAAGCTCTTGGAAATCCGCTCTGAGAGGTTCAGCAAAGAATCCGGTTTGGTAAGCTGTGCAACTTGATTTACCTGTTCGTCAAACGATTGTGGATGTGCCAATACTGCCGCAAAGAGCGCTTGGGGCAAGTAATTATCGGTATTGTTTTCTTCGGCAGCACTCGCATCAAGTAACGCTTTGCCTAAAGCTGCCGAAGCCGGCATATCCGCGATTGCCAGAAATGCTGCTTTTCTGGTAGTCAAGTCCGGATCATTTATCAAGTTGGCATCCAATAGGGCTTGGGCACCTGTTTCGGTACGCGGCAATACGTGTACCGCATTTTTGCGCACCCCGGCAGCGGGATGTTTAAGCGCTTTGGTAACCACCCGGTTCACATTTTCATTTGATCCATCTAGCATACCTAAGCCATGAAGGGCCCAGAGGGCATGTACGGCAGGACTGTTTAGCCCAATTTCATCTACAGAAGTATTGTCTATTAATTTCAGCAATTCATCAACAACCCCTGTATTCTGCGTTTCCACGATCAGCCGTTGAGCGGTTCTTCTCCAAAACATGTTGTCGCTTTTCAATCCGGCAACCAAGTCATCGTTACTTTCGGGATCGATTTTAAAAGGTTTTGCCTCAGGAGCACCTTTATAAACCAAGCGGTAAATTCTCCCATGTTGTGAATCCCGCAGGGGATTGATATACGCATTCCCTTCCCCGTTTTGAAATCCTTTTGGTGTAGGGTTGTGTTGTATGATAAAATTATACCAATCCGCTATCCACAAGGCACCATCAGGTCCTACCTCGGCATGAACCGGTGAAAACCATTCGTCGGAGCTGGCTAAGATGTTGAAGCCATTTTTCTCTTTAAAACCAGAACCGTCCTTTTCGATAATCGCCCGATGAAGGACCCGTCCGGTAGGCTCCGCCACAAAGGCGACTTTGTTCCAGTAAGATTTGGGGAAACTCCTTGCTGTGTACAGGTGGTGACCAGCCGCTGCGGTATAGCTTCCATGCCAATCCACTTGTCGTAAATACGGAGTTAGGTGGGGCATGTCG
>JBBQXZ010000276.1:0-6376 GCA_038209145.1 Cytophagales bacterium
AGTAGGCAATTGGGATTGACTGGCTAGGCTAAGGAATTTATCCGGGTTTTCCTCGATCAGGTGTTCGGTGCCGTACCAAATTATTTTTGGGAGGTTGTGGTCGTCTTGGTCCTCAACATGCTTTAGAAGTGCTTCTGCTATGGGCCATTGGTCTTTTACGGCGATACGTTGCAGACTGTTGGCCAGGTTTAAGCGGACCACAGGGGAAGGGTCGGATTTGGCCATGGTGATAAACTTACCAAGTGCTTCTTGTGGTGCTTTGAAATCCTCACAAAGTAATTGGATGGCCCAAGCCCTTACATGTGGGTCTTTGTCACTTAGGTGCTGAATAAGCTCTTTTTCGGTAAATCCTCCCGTCAGGTGCACACCCCACATTGCCCTCAGGCGATGATCCGGGTTTTTGTTTTCACCAAACATTTTTTTTAAGAGGCCTTGCGTATCCGGTTTAAGAATTTTCTGGGCAGCTCTTTTTTGAAGGATGCCTCTGGCCCTTCGGCTATGCCAGTCACTGCTGCTTGTTTGGAGTTCTACCAGTTTTTTATCCGATAGTTCGTTCAGGTTTCCAAATCTTCCTTCCCAGTTTTTGGCCATGGATTTTTCGGGCATGATGCGGAATACCCGGCCTGTTTCGCCCAGCAATACTTCCTGCCCGCAAATATCGGCATCATGCCAATCGAGCACATAAATTCCCCCATCCGGACCTACTTCCATGCTAAATCCTACCCATTGGGCATTGTTGGCCATCAGGAATTCGTCCCCGTCTTTTCCTACAAACCCAGAACCTTCTGGAACTAAAATGTCGGATAATACGGCATGTTCGTGAATATTCGCCATGAAGATTCGCCCTTGCTCTTCTGGGGGGAAGGCATCCGACTGATAGATCCTGGCACCACCATGTGCAGACCTGTGCCTGTGATCCGCAATGGTTTTGATGTCTTCATACACATAGGGGTTGAAATGCTGTCCACCCTGACGGTGGTAAATGCCGCCTGGGATGACATGCCACAGGTGGGGAATCACGCAGGCAGTAATAAATAAATTTCCCTTGGCATCATAATCAATTCCCCAGGGATTGCTAAACCCGTGCGCCACCACCTCAAACCGATCCTTGGTTGGGTGATAACGCCACACCCCGCCATTGATGTCTACGCCATCCGCCTCCAATAAATCTTCCGGAAAGGGGTCTTTGTGGTAAAAAAGAGTAGCGTCCCCGCTTGGTTTGCGGATTTTGGAAGGGGTGGCAAAGCCCTGTAATCCATACAGCCATCCATCGGGACCCCAGTGAAGGCTGTTCAGGGTTTCATGTCGGTCCCGGATTCCCCATCCCGTCAGCAAAATCTCCACATCGTCCATGTCAGCTTTGTCGTCTCCATCCTTGTCCGGGACAAACAAAAGGTGGGGAGGAGCTCCTAGGTATAACCCGTCAAATCCCACGGCTATTGCCGCCGGAAAGGCAATCCCCTCCAGGAAAACTTTCTTGCTGTCAGCAACACCATCTCCGTTGGTGTCTTCCAGAATAAGAATGCGACTGTCTCCGGCATTGGAAAATCCATGACCCCTGGATTCATAATCCCTGTTTTCAGCGATCCAAAGCCTTCCCCGGTCATCCCAGCAAAAAGCCATGGGTTGTGTCATCATGGGTTCTGAGGCAAAGACATTTACCTCAAACCCCTTTTTGATGGTCATTTCGTTTACCGCTTCATCGGGAGTCAAAAATTTGGCGCTTCTACCTTCTGCCTGGGCAATGCCCCAAAGTTCGGTTGTGTTGTACATGCCTGACTTCCCGGAGAAACTGGCCCAAAAATCATTTATTTCCAAGTCACTGAGGTCACCGGTGTATATTAACAATTGGTGTTTGAGGGTAAGGCTTTCTCCTTTATTGATGGTCCAGTCGTTTTCCCGGGTATAGGCCGGGCCTACACCTAGCTGCCCGTCCACCCGCCATTTTTGGGGATATCCTTTGTTTTCGGGATGGTCAAAAATGGCCACCTGGGCATAGTCCTCCCGTCCGTCAAGCTGCATCCCCACATTTACCCACATGGCGGGTTGCCCTTCCGCTTTGTCATTTTTCTGACGGGCGGCATTGACCACTTCCCCTTCCATGCCTTCTTTCCACGGCATACGCAAGAATAATCCCCCGTAATCGTATTTACCAATCGTTACATCTTCAATCCCTTCCCCCTTCCATTCCATACTCAATAAATATTTTCCATCCGTTTCTTTGAGGCTCCAGGTTAGGGTTTCCTGCATTACTGGGTTTCCAGCTGAATCAAGCAGATGGTACACGGTCTGCCAAGAAACCAGCTCGCCGCTTTTTTCAATCATATTGGCAGCAACCCGCTTCCAGTAATCAGATTGGGGGTTATGAAAATAATCCCTTCCATTTACACGGGTAAGACCCCAATAGAGCCCCGTCTGATGCTTGTGGTGTCCTGGACTGAATTCCGTGAGTTCACTTTCTCCATCAGGTGAAACGATGGGATGGAGGTAGGGACGAAAATCCGCTTTGGCCTCTTGGGTTAAGATGGGCGAATTCTCCCCTTTTCTGTAAATGGTTATAGCTCCCGTTTCTTCGTTTTGTTTGAGTAAAAGTTCTGAAGGGCCATTGGAATTTTGCTGGTCCCTATTTTTTCCCTGATTGCAGGAAACGGCTAACAAAATCAACAGGAGAAGTGGTATGGGAAATTTCATGAATGAGTGGCTATGGGTTTTTATTGCCTTAAATATAAGGCAATAAAAAAAGTAACACAATTTTTTTGAAGAATGTCAAAGAATATTTTGAGACAAAATAAAAGCAGCGGGAACCTATTTTTATTCAGGTTGTTGCTGCTTTCAGACTTAATTCGAAGAGCTATTTCTGCAAGGCTACTTTTTTCCAGCGGTAATTCCCATTAATCCCTATCGGCTTTTAATTGCTCTTGGGATGGATCACCCCATATTGTATTTTCAACCGTCTAAACCGGTCTTTCAGGGTGGTGATTAGCTCTTCATTCGCAGGATCTGTATAGGCGTTATTCATCTCCATCGGATCTGTAGCCAGGTCGTAGAATTCCCACTCATCCAGTTCATAGAAATGGATGAGCTTGTACCGGCCATTGGTAATGCCTTCGTGCTTTTGCACACTGTGGACGGCTGGAAACTCATAATAATGATAATACAGGTATTGCCTCCAGTCCTCCGGAGTTTGACCCATCATCAGTGGAACCAGACTACGGCCTTGCATTGAAATAGGGGCTGGTATGTCGGCAATTTCCAGAAATGTTTGGGCAAAATCCAAGTTGGAAACCAAGTCATCGTTGACACTGCCGGGAGAAATCTTGCCATTCCACTGCATCAGTAAGGGTGTCCGGTAGGATTCCTCATACATAAACCGCTTGTCAAACCATCCGTGCTCTCCCAAATAAAATCCTTGATCGGAAGTGTACACAATAAGGGTGTTTTCATCCAGCCCGCTCCCTTTCAGGTAATCCAGTACTCTGCCTACATTGTCATCCACGGAGCGGATTACGGCCAGGTAGTCCCGCATGTAGCGTTGGAATTTCCATCTTGTCAATTCGTCCCCAGAGAGGTTTTGCTTTTGAAAATCGGCGATTATGGGGTCATATACCGCATCCCAGGCAGCTTTTTGGGTTTCATTCATCCGGCCATAGGTGCGGGCATAGCTCCCCAGTTTTTTGGTTTCTTCGGTCCAAATTTTGAGGTCGGAAGACAGCTGCATGGTTTTTTCTATCGTCATGTCCTGCTCCTTAGCCGCCGTGCCCCTTGTGCTATAGTCATCAAAGAGGTTGGCCGGTTCAGGAAAAACCACATCCTCATAAAGCGACAGGTGATCAGGTCCCTTTTCCCATTCCCTGTGGGGAGCTTTGTGTTGTAGCATAAGCACGAAGGGTTTTTCAGCTTCTTTTTGAGCCTTGAGCCAGGTCAGGGATTTGTCGGTAATGATATCGGTGACGTATCCGGGCTCGATCAAGGTGTCTCCCGGAACGATAAATGTGGGGTTATAATAATGTCCCTGGTCGGGAAGAATTTCCCAATGGTCAAAACCGGTTGGTACTGATTTGAGGTGCCATTTGCCAATCAGGGCAGTGGTGTACCCGTTATCTTGAAACAATTTCGGAAAAGTTACTTGGCTGCCGTCAAAGGTGTCGCCGTTGGTCCGATGGCCATTCACATGGCTGTGCGCACCTGTAAGAACCGTGGCACGGGAAGGGGCACAGATCGAGTTGGTGACGTAGCATTTGTCAAAACGCATCCCCTGAAGCGCTATCCGGTCCAAGTTTGCGGTAGGAGCAAAGCTTGCCAATTCATGTTGGTAGGCACTCAAGGCTTGAAAGGCATGGTCATCGGTAAAAATAAACAGGATATTGGTTTTCTTTTTCTCCTGAATCTCTTCAGAATTTTCTTTACAACCTCCCAGCCAAAGGAAACTAACGGTTAGAAATAAACAAGCATGGAAAAATGGGGCTTTACGGATAAATCCTTGGAGGTATCTGGGGCAGGTTCTCATAAATCAGGATGATTTTTTTGGTGTTCACCGTGTAAATTATTTAAACTTTTGGGGGAATCAAAAACATTTCTTCTTATTTCGACATATGTGCCTTATTTTTCGGCTTAAATAAAATGGTCACTTTCATGAAGAATCTACCTTCCTTTTTTTGGACGCTGCTTATGGCAGTAGTGATATCCTGCAATTCCTCCACCGCTCTGCCACCGGAACCCGTTTTGCCTTTTCCGAACGAGCATCAGTTGGCATGGCAGGACCTTGAATTTTACGGTTTTGTCCACTTCAATATGAATACGTTCACCAACATGGAGTGGGGGACAGGGGCAGAGGATCCGGCACTGTTTAATCCAACGGCGTTTGATGCCAATCAATGGGCCCGGGTATGCAAGGATGCCGGCATGAAAGGAATCATTATCACCGCCAAGCATCACGATGGTTTTTGCCTTTGGCCGACGGCTACCACCGAACATTCGGTGAAAAATTCCCCCTATAAAAATGGAGAAGGAGATATCATCCGGGAAATTGCGGATGCCTGCAAAGCCCACGGGCTGAAATTTGGGGTGTACCTTTCCCCTTGGGACAGGAACCATGCTGCTTATGGTACCCCCGAGTATGTGGAGGTTTTCCGCACGCAGCTTCGTGAGCTGCTCACCCTATATGGTGACGTATTCGAAGTATGGTTTGATGGAGCCAATGGGGGCACCGGCTACTATGGCGGGGCCAACGAAGATCGAAAAGTGGATAAATTGAATTACTATGACTGGCCTACGACCTATGCCTTGGTACGTGAACTGCAGCCGCAGGCAGTAATATTTGGAGATGCCGGGCCTGATGTGCGCTGGGTTGGGAATGAACACGGGTTTGCTTACGAAACAACCTGGTCAAACCTCCTGCGCGATTCCGTCTATGGAGGCATGCCTGAATACAGTGAGAAATATTCCCGCGGCCAGGAAAACGGCACCCATTGGGTCCCGGCGGAAGCAGATGTATCCATCCGACCAGGGTGGTATTATCACGAGTTTGAAGACCATAAAGTACGCTCCTTGCCTGAGCTGCTGGATATTTATTACAACAGCATTGGCAGAAATGCTTCTTTGTTGCTGAACTTTCCGGTAGACAAGCGGGGATTGATCCATGAGAATGACATTGCCCAGTTGAAAAAGCTTACCGACAAAATTGAAGCGGACTTTGCCGAAAATCTGGTCAAGGACCTTTCGTTCATTACGGCGGATAAAGACAGGGGACGCGGATTTGAACCCAAAAATGTCTTGGATGAGAAGTTGGACACCTACTGGTCCACGCCTGATGGAGAGCTGAGTGGATCGGTCACCATATCCTTTAAGGATTCGGTTACATTTAACCGATTCTTGGTTCAGGAGCACATTGCTTTGGGTCAGCGGGTCAAGGCATTTACACTCGAAGCCGAGACCGAAGCCGGTTGGGAGACCGTTGCTGAAGAAACGACGATTGGGTTTAAGCGGATTTTGCGTCTGGAGGACATTACGGCCAAATCGGTCCGGTTTAATGTAGTGGATGCCAAAGCCAGCCCTACAATAGCCAATTTGGCCCTTTATCATGCCCCTAAATTGGTGTTAGCACCAATTGTATCCAGAAGCAAAGAAGGGCTAGTGATCCTTTCCATTCCGGAAGGGGGTGTGGACATCTATTATTCGCTGGACGGCAGTGCGCCAAGCTCAACCTCTCAAAAATACACCACCCCATTTTTGGTGGAAGGCGGTGTTGATTTGAAGGCGATTACAATAGATCCTGTGTCGGGCAAGCAAAGCGATATCACCACCGTTGCCTTGGATATCCCCAAGAAAGACTGGAAGGTACTTAGTAAGGGTAGAGATCCCGAGAACCTGATTGATG
>JBBQXZ010000277.1:0-6347 GCA_038209145.1 Cytophagales bacterium
TCTACCTCAAAAGGAAAGTCCACCCATTCAAGCACATTGAAGTGTTCCTTACAGTTTATTTCAATTTTCAGTCTCATTCTGATTTCTTCATACTCTGAAGTAAATCGATAAAAAACCTTAGCTCCGTGTCCTCCGATTTTAGTTTTTCTATCTTCTTCAAAGAAGGAAACTACTTCACCAATCCTTTTCATTATTGGTTTAATAGGGCCAGGTTGTATTTGAACGAGGTCAATATCCTCAGAATATCTTGGAGCAGGGTGTAAGTATAGTTTGTGTAGCGCTGTACCACCTCTAAAAGCAAGATTCTCCTTTAGAAAATCGTCTGAGAAAATTTCTACCAATGTACGATTTATGACTAGGTCTTGTTCCACTTGAGCAAATTCTTTCCATGGAGCAAATTGTTGCCATTTTGCTATATCTGGTCTTGGTATCATAAATCGCTTTCAAGTTTCATATTAACATCAACCTTCCACCGATTCCCAACAGCGCCGGGTTTTTCATTTGACTTTGGACTTAACAAAACGGGGAAAAAATTTTCTGACTTTAGGTTTGTAAATATAAGTTTCTGAAATTCCTCATTTAGCTCTAATTCTTCAATCAAAAAGCCTAGTCTTTGCAATGTACTTCTATTGGGATACCAGGTTAAAAGTTCGATTAAATCCGATTCTGTTAATTCTTCGGTTAACTCCTCAATAGTGGCTAACATTCTATTGATCCCACCAAGCTTTGATTGATGATGGATTAAGTCAACTATTGTTAAAGCAGGACTAGATATTTTATAAATTCCTGCATCTGATTTCTTTATTTGAATATTTTTATCACTCCAATTACTTGTCGAAAAAAAACGAATATCAATTGTGTTTTTTGAGATATCGTTGAATTTTGGTCTTTCAGTAATTAGGTAATCTCTCTGAACTTGCTGATGACTTGCTCCATGAAATTTTGAGGCAGAAAATAATCCCAGATAATATTTCCTATTCAATTGCCTGAATAGCTTCTCACAATAAAGCTGTATCGGCAATTTTTGCGCAGAAGAATATCTAGGTGTAATAATCAAATAGAATCCCTTTCTGATATTTAAAATCTCCTTTTTCTTTATCAATCTGGAGAGTTCACTTTTTATAGCAGACGCTGGTTTATTTAGGTTACCAATCAACTCATCTAAGGAAAATGAATATTCCTCAAATGATAAAAGCTGTTTTATATAGGTAGCAACTGACAATCTTAGTAAATTTTTGAGAAAGATAGCTCAAAATGATATTAATCTCAAATTATTACTATGATTTCTGTTTTTGACGGCAAAAAAACAATTCTTTTAAAAATTTTAGAAGTGTACCTCCACGTGGAATTTTTAAAAGTGTGCTTTTTGGGTGGCATTGGCTCAGTCTCTCGCTGCATTAAACACAAAATTTCTATCAACAACCGTTTGTCTGCAATAGTTTTTTTAAAAAAATTCGCTGCTGAAAATCAACATTTTTCCCCGTCTTTGCGTCTATGCTGTATATCTTATTCAATCGCACATTTAATTAACCCCTTTCATGAAAAAAAATTTGATAGTCCTACTGCTCTTGGGGATGTTTGGTTTGGAAACATTCGCCCAACAAGAATTTAAAATCGTGACCGTTGTAGAATCCATCGTCCCAATGGGCCTGGGCAGGTCCCGCATTATTGATAGCCAAACCCAAAGCAATTATGAGGAATTTACCACTGAAAGAACCGATGGGAAGAAAAGCAACCAAAAAGAAATCAGCCGGTCGGACATCAAAGTGGATGAGCTGGAAGAAACCAAGCTGTTGAATTTTTTCAGTGCCACGGGAATCAACTTCCAAAATATTGCGTCCAATGATGCGGTGATTGCCTCTAAAGTGAACAGCTTGGTGGCAGATGGATGGAAACTTATGTTTGTGACGAGTGGCGTTGAAAGTAATGCCGGAGTCGATGACGGCCAGGGAATTTTTATAACTCGCCTGTTTTTTTCGAGATAGGATCATAAAAAACTGCTTTACTTGAGGGAAAAGGATGGCGTCACAGCTATCCTTTTTTTAGTTCCAACACGGTAATTTCCGGCCAGATACCCACCCTGCCCGAAAAGGCATGGAACCCAAAGCCCCTGTTTACATAAAGAAACCTACCTGCCTGCTCGGCTAATCCAGCCCAATTTGGGTATCGGTACTGGGCGGGACTCCACTTGATAACCGGAGTTTCTATGCCAAACTGCATCCCGTGTGTATGCCCACTGAGGGTAAGGTGGATATTCTTAGGATTGTTTTTTACTTCCTCGTCCCAATGGGAAGGATCATGGGAAAGCAGAATTTTAAAATCTTCCGAAGCAGTATTTTTCAGTGCTTTTTCCAAATCACCCTTCGCTTTAAATCCCACTCCCCAGTTTTCCACACCGAGCAGCGTTATTTTCTGGCCATCCTTCTCCAACACCACATGTTCGTCCAAGAGCAATCGGTAGCCTAAACGGGCATGCTGCTTCTTGAGGTTTTCAAAGTTTTTTTCCTTCGCTTCTTTACTGGGCCAAGGCACATAATCGCCATAATCATGGTTGCCCAAAATAGAAAACTGCCCATAGGAAGCTTTGATTTTACTGAATTGATCCAGCATGGGTTCTATTTCTTCCGCATTGTGATTGACCAGATCGCCTGTGAATACAAACAGATCGGAGCCTTGGGCAACGGCGAGGTCGATCCCCCGCTGTACGGATTTATAGTCTTTAAAGCTCCCCGCATGGATATCGGACAACTGGGTGATGGTGAAGCCGTCAAATGCCTCCGGCAAGTCCTTGAAATAGATCGTCTCCCGGATTACTTTGAAATTGTATTTTCCTTTCAGTATGCCATAAACAAATCCGGAAAAAGGAATCGCTGCCACTGCAAAAGCAATCTGACTTATAAATTTCCTCCTATCCGGCAAATGGCTTACATCACTGTCAGTATTTCCCCTAAGGTAACTTATGCCAGAAAAAACAGCCCTGTATATATCCTCGCCAAATAGAAATAAGATTACTGTAATTTGGGTTACTGTCACCGTAAGAAACAAGTTCAAAACTTTTTGCGATTCAGTACTGATTTGACCTTCCCTGGATATTTTAAAAAAAGTGAAGATGATCCAAAGCGTGATGCCTCCAAAAACCAACCAATAGGTAGCCATCACTATCAATTTCGGACGGTGGCTTTCCCATGACTGAAAGAGGGTTTTGAACCCCTGAAAGGTGTACCAGTTCAAAAAACAACTAAACAGAAAAAGGGTAAGGATAAAAATAAAGGCTCCGAAATTGTTCATGCGAATTTGATTTTTCCTGTATTTAATCGAAAAAAAACGAAAAAGGTTTCTTTTATTCAGTTAGATAATGGCGATAATAACCTTAGCGTCCAAAGTGGAAGTGGAAGGTTCATCCCCTCCCACGGTCCCATGCACGGGTAATGTCCGGTTGGGGTGATTGCTGCAAGCCAGCGGAATGTAATGTTCGTCTGCCAATAGACCCAAGTTTGGATCTACCCCTACCCATCCTGCCCCGGGAATATACGCTTCGACCCAGGCGTGCAATTCATTGCCCTCATCCAGTTCAGGGTTAAATGCATACCCACTGACATACCTGGCAGCGAGTCCCACCATCCGTAACTGTTGGATCATCATCCAAGACAAATCCCGGCAGGAGCCTTTCTTTTGATAATAGGTGTAGTAGGGACTCCACACGTCCTCTTCCATCCGGATAATATGCTCCCAGTTCAAATGAATATCCCCAGCTAGAGACATCAAAAAGGACAATGGATTGGTATCTGACAGGTGTTTTTTCGCAAAGTCCGATAATTCGGGATTTTCATCATGCTGCAAATAAGGAAACAACAACATGCGCTCTTCCTCCTGATAGTGAAATGCAGGCGTTTTTTTTGCATTTATCTGCTTGATAAAATCAACATCCATCAAAAACCCAAAGGGATTGAAGGAAGCTACTTCGAGTTCCATATGCACCATAATCTCCAGCTTTTGGGTAAACCCGGTAAACCAAACTTGGAAATAAGGATTTCCTTCGAGGCTAAACCTCTCGTTCATGCCCAGCGGAGCGGGCGTAACCTCGATGTCATAGGAAAGCAATTTTAAATTGTCCCTTTGAAGGGGCTTTAAAAAAAGGGTATGCGGATTGAGTTGAACAGTTCTGTCGTAAGTATATAGGGAATGGTGGTCGATCTTGAGTTTCATGAGGATAATATTTCCAATTAAGGTCGTGCTGTGACCCGCAGAATTCCAAGGTTGGGCAGGGGAATAAAATGCCTGTTGCAAAAACCCGGTGTTAAACGAGACTTCTTTACATTAACCGTCAAAAATCATTCCCCATCTTCAATTTCCTCGTGTTGGAAAGCTTTATTCAACACATTTGCGGGAAGCTTGTTGATGGCTTCCTTCAGGCAATTGTTCCAATATTCTGAGATATGGTGAAGTTCGTGTTGTTCAAACCTGTTTTCGACAATGTTGTAGGTATTGTTTTCCAAGACGACCGTATCGATGGGGTAGTCAACGTCGTTGGCACTTATGCGTGTGGCGTCAAATGCCAGGAAAGCACTCTTTAACGCAAAATCCAGCGGCTCGTCAAACTTCAGTGACCTGCGTAACACAGGGTTCCCAAATCCCGTGTTACCAATGATGACGAATGGGGTACCCTGCCTGATTTCAATCCAATTGCCCTCCGGATACAGCATGAAGAGCTTGGGTTCCTTGTCTTCTTCCAGCTGACCTCCGATGATGGAGTAAAGGTTAAAATTGAGACCGGACTCCGCCAGGGAGCTTTTGTCTTCTTTGGCAACGCGTTTTACCTGATCGGCAAAGCCGTTGACGGCTTTGTACATTTTGTCGAAGGAGGCATCTTCTTTTTCTATCAGCTCCCCAAAATAGGTAATGGCTTTGTCCCTTACAGATCGGAGTCCGGAAGTCATGATAAAGAAAGAGTGGTTCCTCCGGTTGACCGTGTATAACTTTTTGGAGGTGGTGGTGTCACTGCCCGAAGTGATCCGGGTATCCGCCAACCCCACTATACCATGCTTCGTTTTGATTCCAATACAAAATGTCATCCTTGCGTGTTTGTTTGACTGACAAAGTTATCCTTTATTTGAAAAAAATTATCATTTATTTTGTCGGAGATCAAGTTCGTTTTGACCTGCAGATGATCCAAATATTCATGAAGACCATTTCCTATGATATTCTTCACGTCGTCGTACTCCAGCTTGGACCTTAATTCCCCCATCGCCTTTTCGGCACTGTTTGAGTAGCCGGACCCGTTGGACCCCGAAATTTTCATCAAACAGGACTCTGCTTCTTTGAGGCAATAAAACACAGACCTTGGAAAGTATTTATTCAGCACCAAAAATTCAACCACCCCCAACGGATCGATGTTTCCATAGAGCCTCCGGTAAGTGTTGAAAGCGGTGACTGACTTAAGCAGTGCCATCCAGTGCAGGAAGTCCAGGGGTGTACCCACCTCATCGGAAGATGGAAGCAAAATATGGTACTTCACATCCAGAATACGGGCTGTTTTGTCCGCCCGCTCCAGAAACTGACCCAGCTGCCGGAAATGCCAGCCTTCTGTGCGGGCCACGGTATTATCCGCCAGTCCGTAAAGAAGTAAGATTTGGCACTTGACGCTCTCGAAAAAGGCGCGTGGATCTTCTTTTACCCACTCCCTCCTTTCCGCTCCTTTTTTTACAAAATGATAGGTTTCATTTAGTTTTTCCCAGGTCTCTTTAGTCAGGTTTTCCCGGATGATCCTGGCGTTTTCCCGGGCATAGGTGATGGAGGAGATCAGTGAGTTGGGATTGTTGTTGTCAAAGGCCAGAAAATAAATAACTTCCTTTTTGGTAAACGTGGAATTTTTGGCCCTGAACAATTCACCATCCCCGGTGGCCATAACAAGGGGTTCCCACTGCTCTTGAAGATCGCCGGGCAAATCAAGCATCAGGTTGAAATTCACATCGATAAATCGGGCATAATTTTCGGCACGCTCCAGGTATCTGCCTAGCCAGTATATGGAATTCGCTACTCTACTTAACATGTTGGTTCGTTTTAGTCGTTGAATAATACCCAAGTGTCTTTACTGCCTCCACCTTGGGAGCTGTTGACTACCAGAGAGCCTTTCTTCAAGGCTACCCGGGTAAGTGCGCCGGGGATGACCTCGATTTCTTGGCCATACAGAATATAGGGCCTAAGATCCACATGCCTGCCTTCGATGGATTTGTTGTCAATGATCGTAGGTACGGTGGATAGGGACAACGTGGGCTGGGCGATGTAATTGTTCGGGTTGGACTTGATCAGCTGCCGGAACTTTTCATGCTCCTCCTTGGTGGATTTAG
>JBBQXZ010000278.1:0-6333 GCA_038209145.1 Cytophagales bacterium
GGATTCTTGACGCCCAATGAAATGGTCGCAAAGGGGCCAGGCGTATGGCAGACCTTTGAGGTAACCCTGATCGGAAGAAGAGTGACCATCGTAGCTAATGGCAAAAACATTATCTGCGATCAGATTATTCCGGGCATTACAGGCGGTGCACTGGACAGTAAAGAAGGCGAAGCCGGACCCCTTATGCTTCAGGGAGATCACGGAGCTATAGAGTTCAGAAAAATCGTCATCACTCCAGGGAAATAAAAAAGAACAAACTTCCCTGTAACCTGAGTTCGATTATTCGTCCAACTAGCAATTGAATTATTTAGTTGAATTTGATCCTTTTGCCAAGGGTTTGACCCTTGGTTATTATTGTTGGGTCTTTCAGCAACGGGTTTTCTAAATTCCGGTCTAGCCCTGAAAAGGCGATAGAGCGGAGCGATGGGTGCAGCCCATTGTAATCCGAAAGATTAGCCCTAGAAGGGTTCAGTACCTATTTGTCACACCTTTACGGGGCTGAGATTAGTATACCATATATTGCAGCACTATAATTTTCCACCCACTTGGTGCTAGGGTAAAAAACAATCGAACTCAGGTCTGTAGTAAGCTTACATCCGGTAGGTACTTAAATTTACTTTTAGAGTAGCTGCCGGATTTACTTTGCTACCTCCCTACATCATATAGCGGAAACATTTCAAAATCCTGCTTTTCCTATCCCTGTCTTGTGGCAAGCCTTTCAAAAATTGATACCTGATGGAGATCTCGTGTGCCCCATGTGTTTCCATGCCCAACCGGGAAATCATATAGTCAAAACTGTATCCTATCAATAACCCACTTTCCAGGTTAACGCCTATTAGGGCAATAATTGAATCTCTGTTTGGGAGATTCGCCGGGCTTGGAATTCCCCTGAAACCCAAACCCATTACGAACGAATTGTAAATTAACTGAGCCGATAAATCCAATTGCCGAAAGGGGCCTTGTTGTTTATAATTTGCGGCCAAAAATACCAAATTATCACCGTCGCCCTCATAAACCGAAAGCCCGGATCGAATCGGCAACTGAAGTCCGGCATGGGCATTCCATTTGACCGCCAGCCTGTCTCCGGCAGCCGCACTGTAGAAACTTAAATTTGGCCGATTTACATGATAAGCACTTGCGCCAAGCCAATAATTATCTCCGGTAAACATTGTCCCAAATCCAAGATCCAAAAAGCTATAGGGTTCAAAAGGAGGAAGGTCCTCCAGGGTAACTGGCGCCACAGTTTTGGAAAAAACATCTATCTGATCACCCAGTAAAAGCTGATCCATCGCAGAGCTCCTCCTTCCAACCCCAGCTTGGGTGCCAAACCTCAAGCTATGGGTTTCTGAAAGCAAAAGTTGGTACGAATAATACCCCGAAAAATCCATAAGTTTCAGGCCAAGGTTAACCTCTTCAAAAGCATTAAGGGAAACTCCAAACCCACTTTTCAGATCAAAACTATAATGATCCACATAGGCTGAATATCCCTGAAAATCATAATTGAGGCCCGGCCACTGTTTGCGGTAGTTAAGACCCATTCGGGTCAACTCCGTCATACCTGTCAACGCTGGGTTTAAATAAAGAGGTGCTGCGTAAAATTGGGAATACTGCAGGTCCTGAGCTTGGGCCAGCTTGATTATCGCAAATAGAATAAGAAGCAAGATCCCCTTTTTCATGTCATCTTATCAATACAAATACATTTGTTTCTTCTTTGACCCTACCATCCGGCGTTGTATACTTCAGTTTGTAAACATAGTTTCCGGCAGGTGACTTTTCACCCCTAAAACTACCATCCCATCCAGCGCTATTTCGGTCTGTACTGTGATAGATGGCCTCTCCCCATTTGTTGAATACCCACAGTTCCAGCTCTGCGATAAAATTGAAGCTAGGAAAGAAGTAATCATTCATCCCATTTGCATTTGGCGTAAATCCATTTGGCATTAGGATAAATGCCTCCTCGATGTTGATGTCATAAACCTGGCTCAGTTGACAGCCGTAAATGTCGGTAATGGTAAGACGCACCGGATATACACCCTCCTGGCTAAAGGTATGGGAAGGCCGCTGTTCCTGGCTGCTCTCCTCACCTCCAAAATTCCATTCATAAGCAATTACATCACCGACTGTAAAGGGTGTGAACAGAATTGCATAGTTTACCAAATTGGAAGAATATTCCGGAAAAGATGCTGAAGCAAAGTCAAAATCTACATCCAATGGGCTCGGATTAACCACCTCGGTAGATGTTTTGGTACAGCCCTGGCTGTCTGATACCTGCACCACGTATTCTCCGGGAGTTGTAGTTATCATAACCAAACCGTCTTGTTCTTTATTTCCTCCACTCCAAGATATGTTGTAAGGTGGAAAACCACCGGAAACCTCCACAAAAAACGTGGTTTTCAGTGCCCTTGTGCCACAGGTCACTTCTTCGGTATTGGTCACTGATACCGAAAAGGGCGCTTCCTTTTCCAGTATATATTTTTCACTAGTTACACAGCCATTTGCATCAGTAACAAAAACGGTATATCCTCCAGGGGATAAATTCTCCAAAATAGACCGCGAGGGTCCATGTTCCCAGTTGAATGTAAAGGGAGCTTGCCCACCTACAGGCACGACCTCAATTCTACCTGAATTGGCCACTTGGCAATCCACCGCATTGGAGCTGTTGGCTGTCAGGTAGTAGGGCTCAGGTGAATTAATTGAAAAAGAAACTTCATCCATGCAGCTATTGGCATCATTTACCACCACCACAAAATCCCCTGGGGAAAGCCCGTCAAAGACAATGGCCCTGTTGTCTTGGGTGCTTATGGAGGTGACCAAGGAAAGGGTACCCGCATCATCCTTTTGAAAAAGTTCACCCGTAAAGGGCAATATGCCGCCTGCCACATCAAGGGCATAAACGCCATCTGAAAAACCATAACAGGAAACGGCTAATACACTGTTTCCACTATTTGAATTCAAAACAAGGAGCTCGGGTTCTTCCACGATTACTTCAGCATATGTTTGACATCCTTTGGCATCGGTTACCGTGACACTGTATATACCCGGCGGAAGATTTTCCAGAAGTGCAGTAGTGTTCTGATTATCATGATCCCAGCTGATCGTATATGGCAGTTGGCCACCGCTGATTGTCAACGCTACAGATGCATCTGATGCCCCGTAGCAACCTGTATTGACAGTTGGGAAGATGGCGATAGTTTCGTAATTGATGGAAAATTTCAAAAAACAATCATTTTCTCCCCTTAGTACCGCATAGTAATCGGTAACACCTACGACCAGGGGAAATGGGTTCCTAGCTGTATATTCTATACTGGTGAATGTAATGGGAAACTCATTAAAAAAACGGGTTTCAGCGGGAAAATTGTCTGAAATATCTTTGATGGGAAGAAACGAGTCTTCATAATTGCAAAATTCGAATACCTGGGTAGTCGCATCATCGGAACAATCATCACTGGAGAGTGCTTCTGGATCTATGGCAAACAAATAGGGATCTACTATGGGACTACTGCTACATGCGGATGTTGTCAAATAGCCCTGGATAATTTTGATTCCGGAAAATGGGGCTTCTGTCTGCATGTTTATTCCGCTGATTTCACCACCTATGCTTACATTAGGGTCACAAGAGAACCCGGAAAAGGCAGCACAGGTTTCCGCGGCTTTCAAGCTGTACTGCAGCTTGGCGAGGACGAATTCAGGGTCTTGACTTATGGGAATGTCGCCGATTTCCCACACCAAGGAGCCTCCTGCTCCCAAAGCGGCATCATAATACGGCTGATTGACAGTATTGGGGTCGAAAAATGCCTCCATGCTAGCACCAAGAAATGTTGCCGTTAGGGGAATAGGAATGACTACCTTCCCGTCTTTGATGCCCTCTGATCCTTTATTTCTGATTTCAAGGGAAAATTGCAATTCCTCACCAGGGGAGATAAAAAAGGTGGTTTGGTCTTCGGCTAAGTCATGTTCACTTACCAACCGATGTAATCCTTCGACTTGGGGACGATCCGCATCAATCGCAAATGTTATGTTGAATATCGCATAAGTATCAATGTTCGAGCCATACCTGAAGCTGGTGGAAGTTTGTCCATTGCCTATGACACTGTTACCCTGATTAGGTATGTTAAACATGGCGATATCTATGCCTGTGTTATTTTCCAAAGTAGGGTTTCTGGCATTTCCGCCCGTGTTGATGGAGGCATTGAAAAAATTATCCGCTTGATTTTTGGAGTGGGACAAGGTAAGGTATTCTCCGGATAAAAGACCTTTTTCGATCTCAAAGAAATCTCCGGTCCCTCCTCTATCTCCTTCACCAACCATTATGCCCATTTTTAGGTTTACATTTCCCGATTCCACGGCAGAAAAACCATCCAAGTTCAGAAAATATCCCTCGCTCAGAAAAGAAGCCACAAATGCGAACCCATCAAAAACCACAACATCACGCTGTTTCATGAGGTGATTTTCATAGACAACTACCATACCCCATCCTCCATAGAACCCCACAGCTCCCCCTTGCCCTTCTGTTAAAGCGATATCTGCAACTGTGTAAGAACCTGATCCGGAAGATTTAACATAGTCAGTTACTTCCACAAATCCAGCAAACATGCCATATTGGTCATCCATATTTGTTGGATACCAAATTTCATTTGGAGAAGCTTGCAGTTGGAGGTATTCCGACTGACCGGGACCTTTGATTTTTACTTCCTGTTTGTTAAATGTTTTCGTTATTCCATCTTTCTCCAACTCAAACGACTGCTCTGGCAAAGACCTCCCACTCCAATAGAGGCCTGCAAACAGGATATTGGTACAGGCCGCATCAGCACTGTTTTCAGTAGAAAATTCAAGTGTGGCCGATGAGGAGTTAAATGTATTGGGATCATCATCAATATCCACATAAATCATGGACAAGTTATTTTGAAGATCCAGGGAATAATTCTTTAATGTTAGGTTGGTGTTTCCCAACATTGTAAAATCCCCGTTGATGTTATAAATAGATCTATTAATGTTGTTTACAGAGGATTTGGGAACAAATGGCCTCAATACTTGCCCGGATAGTGAGGTAAAAAAGATACATAAGACGATTGTTAGCAAAAGTCCCAACTTTCTATATAACCTCATCGATTTGCAAAACGACATAAGGATCCCAGGCAACATCATATGTGTAATATAAACTATCAATGTTAGGAATAATATCTTATCTTTCAACGGATAGGGAAAAATAAAATTTGTGACCAATTAATTTAGCCTAACCACTTAGTTTTCTGTTCAAATATTATGGTCAATTATTTTTTCATGGCTTTTATTTTGTTTTTGGGAATGGCTTTAATTACCCTTCCTCCCTTTCCCGTCATGTCTTGAGCAGCAAATAACGCATTGATGATTGCCTCTTCTGTAGCCTCAATAGTGGCTAGAAATAATGCGGACATATCTTCGTTGACCAGGGGTTTTTCCCAAGGGGAAGATAGATCGGATTTTCCGTGTGCGACGCGCATGCTTTCATGGGTAGAAAAAGAAATGACATAATCACCACTGCCATTGGAGGCAATGCCTCCCGTTTTGGCCAAGCCCATCATGGCCCGCTTGGCAATCCTTTCCAGGTTTCGTGCGTCTAAGGGGGCATCGGTTGCCACCACCATCATGCAGGATCCGTCTACCGATTCAAGGTTTTGCCGAAAACTGTATTGGTTCAAGAGCTTTCCGACAGGAATACCGTCAATCTGTAGGACCCCTCCAAAATTTGCCTGAACCAGCACCCCTACGGTATATCCGCCCAGTGATGGTGGAAGGATGCGTGACGCCGTACCGATTCCAGCTTTAAAGCCAAAAGCAACTGTTCCGGTGCCAGCACCTACATTTCCCTCTTCAACCCTTCCGGATGATGCATTTTGAATGGCTTTCAAGACGTGGGATGCAGTTATATGGCGACCCCTGATGTCATTTAGACCGCCGTCATTTGTTTCACCAACAAGTGCGTTTACAGATTGTACATCGCCATTTTCAGGAAATGAAAAGGTGTAGTCGATAATTCCTTCCATGCCAGCTGCGACACTCAAGGTATTGGTGAGGATGATGGGGCTTTCGATGTTTCCCAACTCCATGACTTGTGTACTACCCGCCAATTTACCAAAACCGTTGCCAACGTATACCGCGCCGGATACTTTATCCTGAAAGATGTTTCCATCATGGGGCAGAATAGCCGTAACCCCGGTTCGTATGTCCGTCCCTTCAATCAAGGTAAGATGGCCAACCTTTAACCCGGATACATCTGTGATGGCATTCCAGGTGCCAGTAGGCAAGACTCCAAAGGTAAAGCCAAAGTCCCTGGCTCTTTCTTGTGCACAAAGA
>JBBQXZ010000279.1:0-6333 GCA_038209145.1 Cytophagales bacterium
GACTGAAAATGCCGAAAGTTGGATTCTAAACGCAATTCCTCTTGGTGAAATAGTAGTTTTGCATTAAATCCGGTATTAAAGTAAAATGCTTTGCTTTTTGTAAAATTTTAAACCCTTCCAAATTAACGCTTTTGCCATGAACAGTTATTTATTCGTTTTTCTATTTTACTTTCTATTCTTGGAAGAGGTACCGGTCAAGCCGGCTATACCTGAAACAACCGATCAACAAGTATCTTTTACCCCGTTAACAGATTTCTTATTCGGTACTGTTGCTAATCATTTGGAAAAAGACACCTTGGACAACTTCAATATCTTGAAATACCAAGACCCCGCACTGCTTACCGACTTGGGAGTAGGTCTGTGGGCTTGGCCACTTCCCATGGATTGGAATGGTGACGGGCTGATGGATCTGGTGGTGGCTTGCACGGACCGTCCTTCCAATGGCATTTATGCGTTCTTAAATACCGGTACATACGATCTGGTAACAGGGCTGCCAGTTTTTTCTCCCGGTGAGCGTATCGGTCCGGCTGGTCCCAATCCACAGGTATCGTATATGGATGGTAACCCCCTAGTGACTACCACTGGACGATTTTACCCGGACTTCATGCAAAGTGGTCTGGCCAATCCCGTGATCTTGGGAAATCCGGACAGTATCCATGTCGGAGAAGGCCGGGTTCGAGCCAATCAGTGGAAGCTGGTGGATTATACCGGAAACGGCGTGCTGGACATTGTAGTCGGCATTGGCTATTGGGGCGATTACGGATGGGACGATGCCTGGGATAAGCAGGGCAACTGGACCAATGGTCCCTTGCGTGGTTATGTGTATCTCTTGGAAAACTCCGGTACGAATGAAGATCCGGCTTATGGGAGCCCAATTAAGCTGCAGACCTCAGCGGGGGAACCCATAGATGTATTTGGCATGCCATCACCCAGTTTTGCAGACTTTGACGGTGATGGAGACTTTGATCTCATTTGCGGGGAGTTTTTGGACGGGTTTACCTATTTTGAAAACGCGGGCAACCGGGAAAATCCCCAGTATGCCAGTGGCAAAAAGCTGCAGGTAGGGGGGAAGCCTTTGGTGATGGAACTGTGCATGGTTACACCGGTGGCTGTGGATTTTACCGGAGACGGTCATATCGACTTGGTAGTAGGTGACGAGGATGGCCGGGTTGCCCTGATAGCAGCTACCGGGAAAACCGTAAACGGGGTACCGCAGTTTTTACCACCCAGATATTTCCGGCAGCAGGCCGACCGGGTAAAGTTCGGCGCCTTGGCGGCGCCTGTAAGTGTGGACTGGGATGGAGATAGCCTGGAAGACCTGATTGTGGGCAATACAGCCGGCCATGTCGGATTTATCAAAAACCTGGGTGGTAGCCCTCCTCGCTGGGCAAACCCGGTATATCTGGCCGCGGGTCCTGAACTTCTGCGGGAGCAGGCGGGAAAGAACGGCTCCATTCAGGGACCTGCCGAGGCGAAATGGGGCTACACCAACCCGAGTGTGGGTGATTGGGATGGTGATGGACTGAAAGACGTGATAACTAATGGCATCTGGGGCAAAGTACTTTTTTACAAAAATATAGGGACCGATACTGCCCCAAGACTGGCTGCCGCCCAGGCGATTGCGGTGGAATATGTCGGAGAGACACCCAAACCCTCTTGGACTTGGTGGGAACCGGCAGGAATGGAACTCGTGACCCAGTGGCGGACAACCCCCCAGTTGATCGACTGGAACGGGGATAACCTATTGGACTTGGTGATGCTGGATCAGGAAGGATACCTGGCTTTCTTCGAACGCAAGATGGATTCGGCTGGAAAACTGACACTTAGTCCCCCACAGCGGGTTTTTTGGGGAGAGGGTGTTTCTGCTTATGACGGGAGTGGGCGACCGCAGAATGAGGTTTCCGGTTTGCTGCGGATGAATGTCCGGGAGGCGGGAGGTAGCGGACGGCGTACCTTTACCTTTTATGACTGGGATGGAGACGGCATATTGGACCTTTTGGTCAATAGCTCCACAAATGTCAATGTATTGCGGGGTCTGGGACAGGATGTCAAGGGCCGCTGGAAGTACCAAGACATCGGATCGGTCAACCAGCAGCGCCTTGCGGCCCACTCCACAACCCCTACCATCGCCAAATGGGAGGACAAGTCCTTCTTAGTCGTTGGTGCGGAGGACGGATTTTTCTATTATATGCCCATACCAGAACTGGTGAAATAAGTATTGATGAAATGTTCCTGACTGTAAAAGGTCTTCTTCAGAAAGTCACTGACAAGGTCTTATGAAACTCCTCCGATTCCGCTTCATTTATCCGCTCAATTAACTGGATAAGATTGGTCTTACCTTCCAATTTCAGTCCTGTTCGGTTTTACTTTTAGATTAGTTTTGCCCAGCACTTTTTTGGGTTTCAATTGCTTTGAAGCAATCTAGTAGATCATATTCTTTTTTCACTTCTGGTTTCCGGATCCCCGGCAAGCCCAACTCATCCCTGCATATACCTTCCTGCACATGACCATAAAGATAGTTTTTCCTGTTGATCTGAAAACCTTTTCATATCAAAAACCGAAAACCCTATTCATGTGTCAATATCATGGCTTCCAGCCTGTTGAAGCATTTCGCTTTCAGGGCTAAAACAACCTCTTCGCCCATTGATACCGGAGGGAAGATGGGGGCGGAAAAATAGATGTCTACGGTTCCGGGCCACAGGCTAAGTTTCCCCTTGGGCATCAGCTGGGCAGCGTTGATGATGGCCATGGGCAATATGGGGGTTTGGGTTTCTATGGACAGCCGGAAGGCACCGCTGTAAAAGGGCAATAGGGCTTCTTTGGTGTCGTTTCTGGTACCCTCCGGAGATACTACTATGGAATATCCTGCCTGTAAAAATTGGATGAGTCTGCCCAAGCTGGCTTCCCTGGACCGGAGGTTTTTCCGGTCTACCCAAACAGCGTACTGGCTGATGACCCAACCAAATACCGGAATATTCCGGATTTCCTTTTTCCCCAAGGCCTTGATTTCCTGCGGAATGGACATCGGAATCGCTGGGGCATCCAAGAAGGACCTGTGATTGAAGATGTAAATATATGGCTGGCTGACAGCAATGTGCTCCAACCCGTGTGACACGAATCGAATGCCAACTAACTTGGACCAAACTAGTGTCCACAAACGAATGAATCCAAATGAAATCTTTATTCCTTTGGGTGGAAAAAATGATGGCACCAAGATGAGGAGACCAAATACAAGCATCAGGATAAAGAAAACCAAAATCGCATAAGCACTGTAAATATAGCGGATGACCTTCATCGTGTTTTTTCTGCAAAAGTAGTTCCCAGTATTGTTTTATAATAACGGGAACTACAAATCCTTTAAACTTTCTGTTTTAATACTTCGAAATTTGCTTAAATACCTGAGTTCGACTATATGAGGCAAACTATCAAGGAAAGGGAATTAGTTGTATTTTATCATCATTTTTGCTCCAAAAGGCAACAGAGGTGCTAAAATAAAGCAGTTTCGATTCACTTTTCACGGGCTTCTACCCTTGGCTGTTATTGTTTGGCCCCTATAGGGCTGTTAGATAAGTAACAATCGAACTCAGGTTAAACAGGATCTCAATACTAAAAATCAAATATTTAACCGGTTATTTTTGGTACATTTCTATCAGACGGACGATCTTGTCAAATACTTCGGTATTTTCATACACTCCCCGGAAATCGCCTGAATGGGGTCCATAGGCAAAGATAGGAACGGGTACACCTGTGTGGTCATGGGTAGAAAATTCCAACTCAACCGAGCCTTCGGCGACATTCCCCTGCGGCATTGTCACCCCACCTGTTTCGTGATCAGCAGTGATGATGACAAGCGTTTCTCCGTTTTCATCGGCAAATTTCAAGGCAGCACCCACCGCTTCGTCAAAATCCATGCCTTCTTCCACCACGGTATCCACGTGGTTGCTATGTCCACCGGAGTCGATGTATGCACCCTCTATCATCAGGAAGAAAGGGGTGTTTTTGGCATCCAGAAACTGAAGAGCTGCGTTGGTGGCATTTTTCAAAAAGCCCTGCCGGCCCTTTACTACCCGGGGTAGTCCGTGGTTGGATCCAAAATAACCTACCCGGTTGGCCTTTGATAGAGCGAGTGCATCCAGTCCTGAGAGCAGCTCAAAGCCAGCTTTTTCCAAGTTGCCGATTTCGTCTACCCCATAGCGGATAAAGTCGTTTTTGCCTCCCCCGATAAAAAGATTCAGATGGCTTTTGGCCAAATCACCCGCTATTTCTCTGATCAGGTCTCTCTCCGTACGGTGCGCGTAAAACGCCGCAGGCGTGGCACCGGTGACGTTATCCGTAGTAAGTATACCTGTATTATAACCGTATTGTTGCAGGTATTCAGGCAGGTTTTGGGCAGGGCTTCCGTCAGGCAAGGCTCCTATACTTCTGTTTTTTACTTTTTGACCAGTGGCGAGTGCCGTTCCGGCAGCAGCAGAGTCTGTTGTGAAATCATCTAGTGCCTGGGTCTTGACCAATCCCAGATTTTTTAAAGTGGCAAGCGAAAGTTGGTTTCCGTTGCTGTAAAGGGCAGAGGAAAACTGCGCCAACCCAAAACCGTCTCCAATCAATAAAATCACATTTTTGACGGGCATGTCCCTGCCGTCGATTTCAAAGGTAGGGGTAAAAATTTCTTTTTTGTTGGGACTGGAATAAAGTCTATCTGACAGACTGGACAAATATGCTTTTGCGGCATAGGGCATGTCGGTGTTGATGAAATCAACACCGAGTTCAGACAACGCCTTCCAGGAGGTTTTGCTGTCAGGAGTAGCCCAAAAACGAAAAGGTTTCCCAAGAGAATGGGCGATGCCAATGGCCTCCTCCAATTTTTCCTGATGGGAATCTATCAGACGTCCTTTTCCATTCCAATCGGAAAAACGGCCAAAGCTTAGGCTTATCAGGGCAATTTTATCCAGAGGTAGCTCACCAATCTCGGTTACGCTTTGGTAATCAAATAAAATATGATCGGGGTAATTGGCATAGTCGGCAGCTTTTGGCCGGTTACCGGATATAACAAAAGTAACTAGGGGTGCTTCACCCGCCTCTGAGGTATAAAGTTGGCGGTATGGAACTGTAACTTCTTCGATTTTGGCCAAAGTGCTGTAGGCCTCGGTCTTGATGTCGATCAGTAATTGGAAGGGCTTCCTGTTGTTGATCTTCAGGTCGTAAGCCACCTGAATCGGGTCCAGGTAAAGGGATTTCAGCGTCCTTTCCGGGGTGATACTTTCATGTTCATGCGCAACATAAAGCTCTCCGTTCAACAGTATGACATCAGTTTCTATAGACTCCAACCCACTGGCATAGGCTTCCCAGAACGGGGCTGTCCGTATGTAATCATTGTGGCTGTGGATTTTGGCATCTTGCTGTGACCATGCCAGTAGTGGGAAAAATAAAAGTACCAAAAGTGATGGCAGGGAAGTTTTATTCATAAACGGCATAATGATGGATTAAGGAAGGGAAAAAGTCGGGCCTAAACTTCCGTCTAGGCCCGACAGCATATAAAGCCAGAGGTAGGTTAATATATTTTTGGAGCTTGAAATACTGCCTGAATTTGGGCAGGTGTCAGGGCATAGTCATAAATGACAATGTTTCTGTATGCCGCTGCCAGCTTGTCGCCAGACGATCCGGTTCCGTCTTGGTTGATGTAGATGGGGTTGTCGTTGTTGATATTGGTGGAAGTCATGGGTCTTTCGGCTGATAGGTTCGCGTCTACTTAGATAGAAGCATTTCCGGACCGATCAAATACACCCGAGACAAAATGCCACTCCCCGGTCATCCACGGCCTACCGCCCTCTCCTTCACTTGGTTCGGCAAAATCTACTTTGCCAACTCCGGCCTCTCCGGCTACAAGCCTAAGATTGCCCCGCCGGTAGGCCAGTACCCATCCCGTATTGTTGGAACTGTTCCAGTCCAACGTCCCGATCATGGCAGGTTCACTGACGTTGTGATCGGATTTCAACCAAAAACTGAACGAAAAGCTTCGGTTATCTTCAAATTTAAGAAAAGGGGCATTTTCCACTTCCAGACAGGAAATTTCATTTTGCTTAAAGGTGGCAATGATGTCTTGATTGTTTGGTGCAGGCGCTAGACTTCCGACATTGATTGGGGTGGTCTTTAACTCGGTGATTGATCCATCAGCCCGATGGAAGCTGACGGGAGATGGAACGTCATCGCTTGCCAGGTAGGTAAACGATTTCATGGATGGGTATCTAAAGCCCTTCACGCCTTCATCTTTAAAATAGAAATGAAAAAGCAACGGAGAACTCTGCGCAAAGGGCACATTAACATCTGCGACAGGAT
>JBBQXZ010000280.1:0-6291 GCA_038209145.1 Cytophagales bacterium
TCCTATGAAGAGGAAATCATTGAAAGTGTGGAAGACCTTAACTCGCTTGAATTAAAATAATTAAACCAAATTACATATGAACAAAATTTTAGCATTGTTTGCGGGAATTCTTTTTTCTGTAAATGGACTCGTGCTTGCCCAGAAGCAGGAGATTTCAATCATTCCCGCTCCCAAAAGCGTCAAAATGGGCAGTGGACATTTTGAAATAAGTGCCGGCACAGCGATAATCGCAACGAGTGAAGATGGCCGAAAGTCAGCAGCACTCTTCAATCAATTTTTACATGCCCGACATAGCCTACAACTTAAAACCTCTTTAATATCCCTTCCAGGCAGGGTCATTGTCTTGGAGGAATCCGAAAACTTTCCCAATGAAGAAGGGTATTCCCTTGAAATAAAAACAGATAAAATTACTATTACCGGTAAGAAAGTTGGCCTCTTTTATGGCCTTCAGTCACTGCTACAGCTGATAGAAAACAGAGATGGCAGCTTGCAGGTGCCTGCATTAGCTATCAGCGATGAGCCAACTTTTGGTTACAGGGGAATCATGTTGGATGTATCCCGGCATTTTTTCACTTCAGACCAGATCAAAAAAATGCTCGATTTGATGGCCTATTTCAAGTTCAACCGCATGCATTGGCACCTGACCGAAGATCAGGGCTGGAGGCTGGAAATCAAAAAATACCCCAAACTCACGCAGGTCAGCGCGTGGAGGGACTCCACGATTATCGGGCAATACTATGATTTTAAGCCATTTATCTATGACGGTAAACCCCATGGAGGATATTATACGCAAGAGGAGGCAAAAGATATCGTCCGTTATGCCGCCGACAGAAAAATCACCATAATCCCTGAAATAGAACTTCCAGGCCACAGTTCAGCTGTACTGGCAGCGTATCCGGAATTTGGAAGCTTTGAAGTAAAAGACGGAAACCCGCTGCCAGGAAGTATCGCTGCGGTTAACGATAAAGATCAGCCTTATGACAATGATTTAAGTCGGGCTGTTCCAGGGTATTGGGGAGTACATTATAATATATACGGACCAACTGAAAAAGCCTATGGTTTTTTGGAAGACGTATTGACAGAAGTCATGGAAATTTTCCCCAGTGAATACATCCACATTGGCGGAGATGAAGTTCCTAAGGACCAATGGATGACCTCAGACATTGCCCAGAAAGTAATCAAAAAAGAAAAGCTGGCCGATGAGCACGAACTGCAAAGTTTCTTTATACAACGGATAGAAAAGTTTCTGAATAAAAATGGACGCAAACTGATTGGCTGGGATGAAATCCTGGAGGGTGGCCTGGCTCCCAATGCCACGGTGATGAGCTGGAGGGGAGAAAAAGGAGGAATAGCGGCAGCCAAAATGGGACACGATGTGATCATGACACCAAACAGCCACCTGTATTTTGACCACTACCAGGCGGCGGACAAGACCACGGAACCCCTGGCTATAGGAGGATTTTTACCTTTGGAGAAAGTTTACAGCTACTCCCCGGTACCGGATACCCTTACTGCGGCTGAGCGCAAGTATGTGCTGGGCGTACAGGCCAATCTGTGGAGTGAATACATCCCTACCAACAACAAAATGGAATATTTCCTTTTTCCCAGGGCACTTGCTTTGGCGGAAGTAGCGTGGATGGGACCTGATGAGAAAAATTTTAAGGAATTTTCCCAACACCGACTTCCAGTCCGCCTGAAAGAACTGGAAGAATTGACTGTGTTTTATAGAATCCCGGAGGCTCATGTGCAAATCACCAAAGATGGGGGTTCAGGAAGGCATTTGGTGACCATAGTCCCTTTAGTTGAGCAGGCGAATGTTTATTACACCGTAGATGGACACAAAGCCGATCAAACATCAAATTTGTATACTGGGCCTTTCTTGGCACCGATAACCGGAGAGGATCAGGCACCATTAACCCTCAACTACACGGTAGTAACACCGAAGGGGCGTAGCAGCAACCAGTTTTCGGTGGAAATAAAACTTCCATGGCTAGATCCATAAGCAACTTTTAAACCCGGAAACATTTTTTTCCGGGTTTGTTTTTTTTAAATCATGCCGAAGGTCTACGGGTAAGAAAAGTCAATAACACCCAATCAAAAACCATGTGCGCCACCATGACGGTCCATATCCCCCATTTTTCAAACAGATAACCGAATACGGCGATAATCCCGAACATGCAAACCCCATAAATACTTATTCTCCAATTTCTGGGATTCAAGTACCCATGCAGGGCGACAAATAAGACAGATGTCCAGCCAATCCCCAAAAAAGGCTGGATTCCAGCCCGAAAAAACAATTCTTCCCCAACGCCGGCACAAAAGGAAACGAAAAGAATACTTCCAGGTGTCCAGGTGAACGTTTGTATCAACTTTTGGTAATAGGCAAGCTGGTCATTGAAAAAATGGCGGGTAATTATCACCCATGCCATACCGGCGGCAAGTAAGCCAACAACCACCCCAGCGACTATTTGCCAACCTATAGGCAATCCCCTATTCAGTAAGGAAATAAAATCTATCTCCTGAAACAATTCTATGATTACAATTCCCAAGCCGCCAAAAACCACCAAGGTACCAATGCCTAATAAAAACAGCGGCTTAGGCATCGTTATTTTTCCTTTCCATCCAGAATTTCTCTATCTCTTCCAGGGTTTTTCCAGCTGTCTCGGGAATCATCTTCCAAATGATATACATATACGGAAAACACATCAGGGCAAAAAGAAAGAAGGTCCCCGCCGGGCTGAGATTTTCCAATAGCCATGGCGTAAGTTGACCGATGAGGAAGGTCCCTATCCACAGGGACAAGCCTGCAATCGACATGGCAACTCCCCGGACTTTGTTGGGATACATCTCGGAAAGCAGGACGAAGATGACCGCCGATATAGAAATAGCGGTAAAGAAAATATATCCCAAGAACAACACAAGCAACCAGCTTGAAGACAATCCCCAACTTTCTCCCCGCATAAAGTATATCCCTATACAAGTCAGCGACAGGATCATTCCTGTCACCCCAAAGTAGACAAGACTTTTTCTACCCACGCTATCAATAATAAACAAAGCAATAACGGTAGTAAGGACATTGACCAATCCTACCCACACCTGATAAAAAAGCGCGTCTCCAGATGTCAATCCCGCCTGTTCAAAGATGGTCGGACCGTAGTATAATACGGCATTGACCCCCATAAATTGACCTAGGATGGCAATTGCCACGCCAATTAAAATTGGACGCCTGATAAGAGGTTGAAAAATCACCTTCCAATCTTGGCCCAAGGTATTTTGAACTGAAGCATAAACGGCATCTATTCTCAACTGTATTTCTGAAGCTGAGTGATATATCCGGGAGAAGACTAATCGGGCTTGGGCTTCCCGGGAATTCACCAATAGCCACCTTGGACTCTCCGGAATAAAGAAAATCGCACCAAAAAAAAGAATGGCGGGAACAAATTCCATTCCCAGCATTGCCCGCCACACCTCCTCTTTAAATATCAAAACAACCCAGGCTGGGGAATCTTCCGAGATAGTTGCAGACCAAGCCAACAGTTGGAAATTAACCAAATAGGCACCCAAAAAGCCAACCGTAATGGCAAGTTGATAAAGCGAAACCAAGCTTCCTCTATATCGGGACAACGCTACTTCGGAAATATACATGGGTGAAATAATGGAAACCATCCCGATACCCGCACCTCCAACAATCCGGTAGAGAATCAGCGCATCAATCCCTTGGGAAATAGCGCATCCCACCGCGGATATGGTAAATAAGAAAGCAGCAAGAAGCATTACCTTTTTCCTTCCAAATTTGTCACCGAGAATACCCGCAACTCCGACACCAGCAATCGATCCTATCAAGGCACACCCCACATACCATCCCTGCTGCAACACGTCCAATTCAAACTGCCGGGTCACTTGTCCAATGGTGCCGGAAATAACTGCCGTGTCATACCCAAACAAAAACCCTCCCAAAGCGGCCACGGATGATAAAAAAACCAAGTATGTTAACTGATTACTGCTTTGTTTCAAAATTTCCACGGATAAATGTTGGGTGGAAAAATAAGCAAATCTTTGTAAAATTTTGCGTTTTACTCCCATTTAATACCAACTATCAAAAAAAGCACGGAACCCAACCCGGATAAACGGATTTTAAATTAACTTAGGAAGATGATTGGTTTAAATCTTCGCTTTATAATGATGTATAATCTTCTTCGGGAAATCTTCAAATCGATAGCATTGGCTCTACTGTTATGCATTCTTTTGATTAGTGAGGTTTCGTTTGCCCAAACTTCCGGAGAAATACAAAAAAACGATTATTTAAAAGAACTGCAAGAATTGAACAGGCCGCATCCAACACCCCAACAAAGGACGAGGGATGTTTACGCTTCTTTCGTGAGATTGAGTTATCAGGACAGCACTTGGGATGCGTGGCAACAGCGGACCAAGGAACTACCTCCCAATTTTGATCTAATGCCGGACCTCCCCTTTCTGCCAAATCCGATGATATGGGATGAAGGCGGACAAAGTATCCCTATCAGGACTACTGAGCAATGGAATCAAAAGAGAAATTGGATTCAAGGTCAGGTCAAGGAGCTGCTTTCGGGCACCTTTCCCGAACCTCCCCAAGACCTGAAGTCCAGAATTCTTGAAGAGCGGCAGGAAAATGATATCCTCATCCAACGCATCGAATTGTTTTGGGGTACCCATGAAAAGGCCAAATTGACGTTGGAAGTATATACCCCTCCGGGAAATGGTCCTTTTCCTGTATTCTTAAGCCAGTGGAACCACCGGGGATGGGTGCAGGTGGCAGTACGGCGAGGTTATATGGGCGTCATATATGCCGGTGCCGACGACTTTGACGACACCATTCATTATCAGGAAGTGTATCCCGGCTACGACTGGTCAGCACTTATGACCAGAGCTTGGGGAGCTATGCGTGCGGTAGATTATTTATACGGATTGCTTCAGGTGGATAAAGGAAAGATCGCCCTTACGGGTCATTCGAGAAACGCAAAACTTTCTCTATTTGCAGGTGCTTTTGACTCAAGAATCACGGCTGTGATTAGCAGCAGCGGAGGCACTGGTGGAGAAATCCCCTACCGGTATACCGATGAAAGGCACGAGAATGAATCGATTGATTACCTGAATTCCATACGGCCCCAGTGGTTTCATCCCCGAATGCGGTTTTACAACGGTCGGGAGCACAAATTACCCATTGACCAGAATTCTTTGATGGCCCTTATTGCACCCAATTCATTGCTTTTGAGTTCCTCGATCCGGGAGGCGGGGGGTGGAGACCCTTGGGCCATTGAACAAAATTTCAACTCGCTTAAAAATGTTTATAAGGCGTTAGGGGTGCCTGAAAAAGTAGGCCTTTTGTTTCGCGATGGGGGTCACAGCCTGGCCGCAAGAGATATTGAATCTTATGTCGATTGGTTGGATATTCAATTTGACCGAAAAAACCTTCCCTGGCAGGACAAGACCTATTATGACTTCGATTTTGAAACTTGGAAAGGAAAATTGACGGCGTTGCCCCGTATGGAAGATTTTCCCATAAAGACTTTGGATGGCGGTTTGAATGCTATGGGAAGCTCCGGCAGCATATCCCAAGCTGATTGGACATTAAAAAAAGAAGCAATCCGCAACCAACTTTTCTGGCTTCTCGGAGAGACGCCACCAGGAATCCATGCACGTCCCATAGATGAAATCAGCAATAAAGCCGATTACATGGACCAGCTCATCGAGCGGCCTGAGCCTAAAAACGGCATACGCAAAAACATCGCTCCCTACAATGCCCTGGGAGATTATCAATATGGGGCCATTTATTATCCCACTGATCCAAGCGGTCAGTTGATACTACCCCCATCCGGGAAACTTCCCATTGTCATCTGGTCCCACAAATACGTAAACACCGGATTTGATGCCGGGCTTACTCCTATTATTCAAGATTTTCTGGAAAAAGGCATCGCCGTGATGGCCATGGACCTGCTGGGATATGGCAGTCGAATTGAAGAAGGCACGCTGTTTTATGACCGTTATCCGGAATGGTCCAAAATGGGAAAAATGGTAGAAGATACACGGGCAGCAATTTATGCGCTCAAAGACGTGGAGTTTATCGACTCCGACCAGATTTTTCTGGGTGGGTATGCCCTTGGGGGTACTTTAAGCTTACTTACAGCAGCCCTGGAAGATCAGGTAGCCGGAGTTGCTGTGTCCGCGGCATTCACTCCTTGGAGAGCTTGGACGCCTGATGCTTATTACGAAGGAAACAGGGGATTGTCTCACCTTTATGGTTTGATTCCCAAG
>JBBQXZ010000281.1:0-6267 GCA_038209145.1 Cytophagales bacterium
GCAAACTTGATCTGGAGATAATTGAAACAGATATCACAGAGCTCTTGGAGCATTCGATGGATATTATCAAATACCATGCGGGTCAAAAGGGTCTGGAGGTGTTGTTGAATATACCGCCGAAAATTCCCTCCATCGCACATGTGGACCCGATTCGGTTAAAACAAATCCTAATCAATCTATTGACAAATGGCGTCAAATTCACTGAGGAGGGAGAGGTAGAGTTAAAGGTATCTTTTACGCCTATTGAAGAAAATAGATCCATGATCAGATTCGCCGTAAAAGACACCGGGATCGGCATTTCAAAAGAACAACAAGGCAAACTTTTTAAGGCGTTTTCCCAAGCAGACAGTTCTACAACCCGAAAATTTGGAGGAACAGGACTTGGACTCAGCATCTCCAATTTGCTTGTTGAAAAGATGGGAGGCAAACTGGAATTGATGAGTGAACCGGGAGTGGGGTCCGAATTTTATTTTTCTGTCGAGACAACCACCTCCCGTCCCACTGAAGCTAAAGTATCACAGCTTTCCATTAAACATGTGCTGGTTATTGATGACAACGAGAAAAACAGGATGATACTGGAACATAACTTCAGGCATTGGAACCTAACCTACACAGGTTGCGACAATGGGTATGAAGGTATTAAAATTATTGAAAATACGTCCATTGATCTCCTAATTATTGATTACCATATGCCATTGATGGATGGTTTGGAAACGATAAGGATTATTAGGGAAAAACTGAGAATTTCAGCCGAAAAATTACCCATAATTCTCCTTCACAGTTCCATAGATGATCATATAGTCAGGAAAAAGTGTAAAGAACTTCAGGTAAAATTTAACCTCATAAAACCTGTTAAAGCCCGAGAACTTTTCCAATACATAAAAAATATCCATTTACCCAGCCTGCCTTCACCAGTACATCCAAGTCCGTTAAGTGTCCATCTGACAGAGGGAAGTAAAATTAACAAGGTCATCCTAATCGCGGAAGATGTCCCGATGAACATGATGCTTATAAAGACTTACCTGGCCAAAATGATACCGAATTCAAAAATCATCGAGGCGACAAACGGTAAGCTTGCACTAAAGGCATTTACTTCTACCGAGAAGATTGATTTGATTTTTATGGATGTCCAGATGCCTGAAATGGACGGTATTGCCACAACGAAAATGATTCGTGAACTGGAAGAAAATAAGGAGGTCAAGACCCCTATAATTGCCTTGACGGCAGGGGCGCTTATTGAGGAGAGGGAAAAGTGTATTCAAAGCGGCATGGATGACTTTTTGAGTAAACCCATAAAAAAGGAAGCCCTTGAGGCTGTGCTGGGAAAATACCTGGAAAAAAAACTTTCTTCCGATGATTATTTGAACAAATCTATGGAAGAATTCAAGGGAGTTCTGATATTCGATAAGAAAAGTTTATTGACTTCCATCAATGAAGATCTGAAAACGTACGTACAGATGCTAGACTGTTCTCTTCAACTGGAAGAACAGATCACTTCCCTGGGAAGGGACCTGAATTCCGGAAACATGGAAGAATTCCAGCAAAACGTATCACAAGTTCTAGAAGCAAGCAAAGCCATGAATTTCCACCGACTTTCCAAGTGGCTTGACAAAATTGCAGTCCTCCATTTAGCTCCTTTGGAAGTCCTTTTGGTTTTATATAACCAGGTATTATTGGAATGGCAGGAAATTAAAACATCCGTTCAGGATGAACTGAATAATTTAACCAGCTTCCAGTGATGGAATATAATGGATAAATTGAAGCGATGATGAATCCGTCAAAAGGTTTTTATATCACTTAAAACTTGAATTCCCCAGATCTTCAAAACGTATAAAGCCAACATGCCTACTGCCTTCCTGTGGCAAATATCCTGTTGACGTTAAAGCCAACCCGGAATCCCTCACCGGGAACTCCGTTTCCGCCTGCCAATAGGTATTGTTCATTAAGTGCCTGGGAAGTCACAAAATACATCTGAAACACATGGCCACCGGCCTCGAGGTCAATGCCCACACCCAGGTTATTCCTCAGGTTATTGTTGAGGTTGGGTATCCATTGAAGGGTCAGGGAAGATTTGCCGGAGATTTTATATTTCCCGCTAAATCCAAGCGCCAAATAAAGCTGTTGGTCTCCATCTATCAAGAACACAGGATTGGCATCCACAAAATAAGCCAGCATCGGGGTAAGTTGAACGCTGATTTTGTCGGTGAATTTTCTGGCTGCCATTGCCTGAAAGGCAAAAGAACTTCTTTCGGAAAAGTTTGGACTGTTTTCCTGCAAGAAACCGTAATTGGATGTGTTGATCCCCGCCCCCCCCATTATGGAAAGTGAAAAAGGAATATTATTGTCCTGGGTCTGCTTCAGGAGATGGTACCTGCCATAGAGATTATACATCTTGTCCCTACTCTGCCTGGCAGCCCCGAGGGAGAACTTATCACTCATGGCGTATTCAAAACTGAACTGGATGTTGGCCCCGTTATCCAGTCCATACAGGTTCTGTATGCCGCCATCTAACGTCCCAAACGTATGCATAATGGCAAAATGAAGTGTTTTTTTATCCAAGGGCTCTACTGTAAGCAAATTGATATGCCTGGGCGCATGAAATATCAGATCGACTTCCTGCACAGCCGATGCGGGTTTCCTTTCCAGTTGGGCTACCGCAATCAGGGGCAAGCAAAAGGTCAATGTAAATAAGATGATCGTTTTTATTTTCATTTTTTCAGCGTTGCCTTAATCGTTACCACTTGTTCATCTGCCAATTCATAAAATATAATTTTGGGAATCTCTATATTGTAGTCACCGAGCACGATTTTAAAAGTTGCTTCCAACTGCAATTCTGTATCTGACAGGGCAGTTAATTTCCCAGGCACTTCAATATCCCTTTCCACACCATGGATTTTAAATTTCCCCTTTGCCGTCACGTTTTTACTTTGACCTTTGGTAAGTTGGATCACCGATGCGATTTTACCGGTAAATTCAGCATAGGGATGTTTTTTTGTTTCCAGGTAATTTTCTCGCATGTGTCTGTCCCGAAGACCTATTCCCGTATCCAGGGTATTCAGGTCAACATAAAAATCCAACAGGTTCTTATCCAGATCAACTAGACCGTTGAGATCTGCTGATTTCCCGATAAACTCATTCAGTGGGGCCTTGGAAAGAAATTCCACATTGCCTTTTTCAGTCTTGAATGCCTGGCTGTGGACTTTTACGGGAAAAGCCAGAATCAACAGAAGCAATAAAGAGTAGCTCAGCCGTTTCATTATCCCAGATTTACGCTCAGGACATTGTTGTTGACGGTAGCCGGATAAGTTCTCAAGGCCTGTGTCGCAGGCCCGTTGACAACCCCCCCATTCCTGTCAAACCTGGAACCGTGACAGGTACAGGTGAATACATTATTGGCAAACGTCCAGTTTCTGTCACATTGGGAATGGGTACAAACAGAAGTGAGTGCGTTGAACGTATTATTGCCCATATTTACTATCAAAACCCTCGATGCCGTGACTAATGTCCATCCTCCAGCAGAAGCAAGCGTGGTAGCAACATTCAAGTCCACGGTCACAGCAGTTGCCGTCGCTGTGATTCCGGTGTTTGCGGCGGGTGGAGTATTCGGGCCTACAATAGTGGGTTCCGTGTCATCGGTGGAGCAACTTGTGAAAAACGCCACTCCAAAAAGCGACATCACAGCCAAAGATCCTGATTTCCTGAGAAATTCTCTTCTTTCGTCAGAGAGTGATCCAGTTTTAATAGTTGTCATTGTTTTCATAGCCTTATATACGATTTAGGTTAGCAATTGGATTTGGAAATTTTAATCATGAAAAATTAACATGCTTTTCTTCGGTTTGTTTATTTACCGAGCTTTTAAAAATGCAGGAGCAGTCCATTTAAAACAGATGAACTAATTTTGGTTGTGATTGGGCCATAGTGAAAGATAAGGAGCATTTAGAGGTTTGCCGATTTTAACATCTCGTTCAGGTTACAGGTGATATCCAATGACCAATGAAAGGAATAATTCTTTATTTTCAATTTAATGTGCATAAGACCCCAATAGTACGGGTAAAACTTAAAATTGCAGCCTTGGAGGCACCAAAAACCAGATATTCCGAGGTATGTTTCCCAATGCCGCCCTTGATAGAACAATGATGATTCTTTCGTTTAGAATTTTTTTTTTTTCAAAAACTCCCTTTAATGATGCCCAAGGAATTGATGTTCAAATCCGTGATTTTCAGTACGATTTGTATATTTCTTGGCAAAAGTTTAACTATAGATAATTTTACTCTCTCCTTACTGCCAACTATATTTGGATTTAGCCCGACCAGTTCGGGATTTAATAATTGACCTCAAAACTTACTTCTTCCTGCTTCAAGAAAGCAATAGAGGTGAGAAATTCGGGGTGAAGCGGATTGATCAATAAGTTATATTCCTCAGTGAACTTACTCAATGGAATCCTGCAAGAAGGCACTTTCAAAACAGGTGTAACCCTTTCCTTGGCCCACATTGTTCCGATCTGTTGGGTACTTATCGGATAAGGCCTGTTTCTCCATTCGGTTGGCAATTCACCCGGTTCCAAATAGGATATGTCGTCTTTAATTTCCAACGTAATCAATGACCAGCTGGATTGGCTTACCACTGCTCCTTTGATACTGAGCAATTCCAAAAAATTAAGTGCGGACACGTTGCTGCAATATATGATTGGTGTTCCGAATTGATTCCATCTTCCCCCGCCCAGTCCATAACCCAATGCGGATCTTCCGGGAATATTCTCAATAAGCCTGTATGCTCTCAAAACACCGACGTGGTTTAAAGGAACGAGCCCCAAGACATCGCCTCCAAAGCCTGGTCTACCAACTGAAGGCCGTAGGGATCACGCATCACATCCGCTGGCTTTTTATTGCCTAAGGAATGATTGGAGGTGTGAAGCCATTCTGAGAATAGTGCCTCCGTGCCAAATATCCTAACACCCTTGGCGATGATTTTATCCATATCCATGATGGTTTTGGTGAGCAATCTTGTCAATACCTTGTCTTCTTTTTTCCAGCGGAATAAAGTGCTGGGATCTACTTCCATTACCTCCGCAACCTCATGCTGACTGAAATCCAAAAAATCAAACAGGACCTTGATCTCAGAAAATGAGATAACATCATTCAAATGAGGGTTGGGCTCTCCTACCCTGTCAGTGGGAATCTTAAAGAAGTATTGTATCTCCGGAATATCCAATTCCAGAAAACCATTTTCAGTATTTCTTTTTTTGATAGAGTATTTAGCAGCCATAAAAGCATCAATTTTGTCCAAATCAAAGTTACAAATTTTATTTTTATTTGCAATATTTATTTATTGCAAATGCAATATTTTCTTCAAAACTCATTGGATTTCAATAGCCTGTAGATTAAATCATGTTTATCCTGAACCTTGGGATAAATTTAGATTATCCGATTTTATCCAAACTTCCCAGCCAGCGCTGATTTTTGTTCTTTATAAAGAAAATAGACAACCCAACAAGGAGTATGTAGCCTTTAATCAAGATGGTAGATAGCGATGGTATGTTACGTTGCATCACCACATAATCAGCAATTCCTGCTTTCCAAAAAATCCACTCGTCAGCAATGGTTGATGCCAAATCATGGCTGCCCATTTCCAACACAATAATTCCGTTTTTGAATTTAAGATCAATTCTTGCTGCGGTATTGATTACGGGCCTGCCACTAGCTCCATCGTATCCAATAATAATGGAATTTTTGTCATTTTGACCATAAAGGTGAGGGCCGAGCCCAAAAACCCCAATTCCATTCCTGAAAGCTTCCGGTTCACACATTTTGGCTAAAGTTTGTTGTGTCAAAACACTATTGGTAGAAATAGTTTTAAAACTCCGAACAAGTAATCCATTTGCTGACAGAAGCAACCTGAAAAACAGTGCTTTTATTAACGAGCTGATCAATGGTGTAAAAGAAGTCTTTAGAAACTTATCAATTCTCTATTAATGTCATAGCTAAATTTCCTACAAACTCATTATCAATTTTTTCTCTTGCGGCCTCAATAAATGCCTCGGGGGTATTTTTAGAAGTAAGAGGTTAATATTCACATTGGTCAAAACCGTTTCCAATTCCCGTATGTCTAATTTATTTTATTGCAAAGAACTTTGGTTTTCCGTCGTTGTTTGCCAGGACGACAGTCCAGCCGTTTTCACTGGAAAGCAGCACCATGGCCCTGGCATCCCCGGGGGCAAAAAAACCGCTTTCCCCGTACCTGATGGACTTCAATCCCTGAACCGGGGCA
>JBBQXZ010000282.1:0-6244 GCA_038209145.1 Cytophagales bacterium
CTAAACGGCATGGTGACCACCCCTTCCTGAGGGGTACCGTTGTCTCCAAAATACCATAAGAGTGTTTGCTTCCTCAACCCCTCTGATTCGAGGTAATCTCTCAGCTGCCCAATGGATCTATCCATGGCCGTGATCTCGGCAAAACGCTCAATCAAAACATCCCGCTGATTACGCTCGACAGTTCCTCCAGTTTCGTTGGAGGTAAGCTTTACCATTTTTTGTCCTAAATCGGCGGGTAAATCCCGGTAAATTGCCAAATCTTCCTCCAACCCACTATAGGGCTCGTGCGGTGATCCGTACCAAATAACCACAAAAAACGGCTGGTTTTTTGACTTTGCTTTCTCAATAAACTTGATCGCCTCATCCACTACTACCTTAGATCCTTCCCCTTTAAAAATAACCGGATCGGCACCGTTAACAGATAAAGGGGGGTCCATCTCAAAGAAATTGTCATGCGAAACCCATTCATCAAATCCCATCGCTCCGGGATTGGTGGGTGAAGAAGCCTTGACAGGTCCAAGGTGCCATTTGCCAAAGTGGGCGGTAGCATACCCGGCATTTTTCATCAACTGCGCCACACTGATTTCCTCCGGACGGATGGAATGCCCCGGGGTAAAGGTACCATATCGGTTCGGATGCCGTCCTGTTATGATGCTGCCCCGTGTAGGCGAGCAGACAGGTGATGCGGAATGAAATCGGTCCATACGCAGCCCCCTGTTTGACATTTCATCCAATATGGGAGTTTTTATATACGGGTGACCGTTGTATCCCACTTCATCCCAACCATGGTCGTCACCTAGAAGAAGGACGATATTGGGCAGTTCCGGCTGTGTTTCGTTTTGCGTGGGTGATTGACAACTCCACAGGCCATATAGGAAAGGAATCAAGATAAGCCAGATTGAATTTTTGGTCATTGTAAATGGGGTTGTGACAGATAGTTTTTATAACATGATACCTTTTCTCTTTCTTTGGGTAAGGAATGAATTTCAATCTAGAAAAAACAAACCACTTGGTAAAGGCATCATGCTGATTTAGTGGAAAATAGATCCGAATCTTATGGTGTTTCAGGAAAAGACTTCCTCATGTGTGGGACTACCAAATACATCCCGATGCGTAAATCGAATCTGCGGTTGCCCGGCGTGCCTATCCACCTGGATACTTAGAAAGCCACCTTTTAACCTCAGGAAACGATGTTCGGGCCGCTTATCATCAGGATCCCAACCTTGGGCGTGATAATCGCTGATGGGTCCAGAACCAAATTCCATAAGACCTGTCTCCAAATCTTGTGAGACATATTGCCAGTGCCTGTCACCGTTGACCACAAACATATGAGGTATCGCTGCCAAATAGCTCCTTAGCCAGGACCCTTCTGTTTCGTAGACCTTGTTGGCATGGTTGTCCATTTTGCTTTCCCGGTCAGGGCCCACTACAGGCGTTGCGGTGAAAAGGATTTTGAATGAAGCATCAGAGGATTCCACCGATGCTTTAAACCATTCAATTTGCTCCTTTCCCCAAATGGTTTTGCCAGGTCCATCGGGGTCGTTGTTGGGGGATCGAAACTCTCTTCCCTCCACCATCCAGATCTGCAAGTCTTTTCCTCTTCGGATGGTCCTGTAGGATTTACCTTCAAGGGGCACATTTTCGTACCAAATTTTCAGTCCTTCCAAATAAGTCAGATCGCCGTAAGGTTCGGAGGCAGGATGTGCGTCATCTTTTAACAAGTCATGGTCATCTTTCAACATATAGATGGGAACCTCCCGGTACATGTCTCTCAGTGATGCCCAGCCATCCATGGCGCGCCACTTGTGGCGCGCTTTTTCAAGATTCTTTGCCAAGGGTCCCGGCTTATCGTAATAGATATAGTCACCTGTTTGGATAAAGAAGTCAGGCTTCATGGAGCGCATGCTGTCATAGGTCCTAAAGCCACGTTTTTCATCATCAAAACTCCAGAAATACTGACAGGTAGAAGTAGTCAGCAAAACCGGCACAGGCTGTGTTGCGTTTGTAGCAGTGGTAAAGGTTCCCACTTCTTCCGTTTTGGGCGTATTGACGGCTGCCTTTCCAATAAGTTTTACTTGATAGGTAGTACCCGGCGAAAGCCCCTCAAAAGGAATTTTAGCGGTAAAATCATCTTTTTCAAAAACGGTTACCCAATCGGAAACCTGCGAATCACTTTCCGAAGAGATCTTTACCCGTACCAGTCCGGGACCTGCCTGAACCCCTCCGTCCATGACCGATACGGGTTGATTTTCATCGAAATCGATGGGGTGGCGGAATACCTTTTCCTCCCGCTGATGACGGATTGGATTAGGGAATTCCTGGGTGCATAGCCGTGTCCAGATGATGACGGAAGTTTCGGTGACCTCGCTGATTTTAAAACCGGTAGTAAAAAAAACACGGTCATTCCGGGTTGGCAGATGCTGCTTTTGGGCCCAGGAGACAAAAGGGAATTGGCTGAGAAAGGTTAGGGAAAACATTCCCCAACCCATTTTCTTGAAAAAACGTCTACGTGGTTTGGTCATAGGTCAAGGGATTGAAATAGATAGTGAAATGAATTTAATACGGTGATTTGTAGCCGTAGATTAATTATCATATAGACCGGTATTGCCTCTTTCTAGAAGTGGCATCAAAGTCAACACCACATCCTGCTGCTCTGTAGCAATGTTTCTGGTCTCAAGCGGATCGTCCAGATGGTCGTATAGCTCGACAATAGGCTCTTGTTCCCGGAAATAACGGGTCAGGCGATACCTTTCATTCCGCATGGTGATTCCTTTGTTGAAATAGCTGTATGACAGGTTGACCCGGATAGGATCCTTGCCCTCTCTTACCAATGCGTCCAGGCTTTGGCCATCAAGGTGGAAATCAACGGGAATACCACACCACTCCATCAGGGAAGGGTAAATGTCCACGGAACTTACTACGTGACTTCCATCGATATGTCGGGGTGTTGCACCTGGTAGCCGGATTATAAGCGGACTCCTGAGTGCTACCTCAAAGTTGGTGTGCTTTCCCCAGACCCGGTATTCGCCCAAGTGCCAGCCGTGATCTCCCCAGACTACCACCACCGTATTATCCGCCAGGCCCTGCCGCTCCAGTTCGTCAAGCAATTTCCCGATTTGGGCATCGACGTAACTTACCGAGGCATAATAGGCATGAATAAGCTTTCTGGCATAATCATCCGAAAGTGCACTATCTAAACTGGCTATTTCGTCACCAGCCTTATAAGAATTAAATTCCCCCATGTTTTGAAGGCTGGCCCTGTGAATATTTTCCGGAATATCAGGTGCTCCTGTAAGCGGCATGTCCGCTCTATTGTATAGATCCCAGTATTTTTTGGGGGCGGTAAAGGGAAGATGGGGCTTGAAAAAACCAACTCCCAGAAAAAAGGGTTTATTCTCCGACTTCAGTTCCCGCAGCTTCTCCACGGCCAGGTCAGCGGTGATTCCGTCAGGATAGTCCCTGTCCCCCACATCAGCCATTTCGTAGGGAGGTACCTGTCCATTCTTTCCCTGTTGGTTAGACCCATCGGCATAGCCGAAAAAAGCGTTCCAGCCGGTGCCCCACTTACCGGCATCAAATAGAAACTCATCCCAGCTATGGGGCATCTCGGCTTTGGCTCCTTCGGGAGATTCATTGTAATTATATAATAGCCCATCTACGGAATGGCTGATCTTCCCCAGACCTACCGTGCGGTAGCCATTTCTCCGAAAATGGTGGACCATGCTTTCCGGGATCTTTCCTTCCGGTTCGTTGGAAATAAATTCTTCGAAAGCGGAATTCTTGAGGTGACCAGTCGTTCTGGGCAGCAGCCCTGTCAGGATACTGCAACGGGAAGCCCCACAGGTAGGGACCACCACGTAGTGGTTTTCAAATACCGCAGCGGTACTTCCCAGCCTGTCAAGATTTGGCGTTTTTATAAGGGTATTGCCATAGGCACCGATATCCGGACGCAGATCATCCACAGCAATAAACAAAACGTTCATCGGTCCTGAGGGCCGATCCGTACTACAAGACCAAGAGACTAAAAGGCAACAAGCAATTAAAAAAGTTCTGAAAAACAAATTTTGATTCATTTTGGGGGTGGTTTTTTAGCAAGTTAAATATAAGGTAAATTTAACTTGCAGGTGCTAATCTTGGCAAATCCTTATTAAATACGACGGTTAGTCACCAAATGCCTTAGCCCATATTCCTCAAAAAGACTAAGTAGTTGCTTCAAATTTCGGATACATGGTGCCTTTTGAGACATTTAGCAAACATTTCAATTTTATCTTATTTTATGAGAAACCTGTGGATCAAATGTGATTTGTAGCCACTATAACCTGCGTGTTCAGCGTATTAGACACTTATGCGGAATATGAGTAGGAAGAAAAAATCCAAATTTTATTTTCTATTTAAATTAATTTTAACCTTAAAGTTTAATGTAAATCTTAAAAAACTGAGCGTAAAGTATTCATTATACTTTACGCTCAGTTCAATTAAAATTGATCTATTTTAATTTACCTTTCCCACCACGAATCCAATTTTCCCATTAATTTATTTACCACCTTGGGATTGCTTGAAGCAATATTGTTTTGTTCCATGGGATCCTTTATAATATTATAAAGTAATATATTCTGATTCTGATCATTGGCCACATCCGGGACGATCATTTTCCAAGGGGTAGTGATTACCATTCGACTTTCCAATGTTTTCTCAGGTTGATCAACGCGAATCATATCATGGGAGAAATCAAGACTAAAGATCATTTTACGCTGTTTTAAGGCCTTTTGATCCATCACATTGATGCCTTGCATGTTGGGTTCAGGTTCCAAACCAACCGCAGCCAATGTAGTGGTAACCATATCAATACTGCTTGTCAAATTCTCAGTATCCATTCTCGGGGTGATTTTCTTTGGCCATTTATAGATAATGGGGGTCCGGATTCCCATATCCTGCGGATCCTGTTTCGACCCAGGAGCGTAAATATTCGGTTTATCAGGATCCTGAATCCACCCATTTACATATTGTTCTTGGATACCCTAATCCTGAATCAATAATCCTATCTGTATATCCCGATTTATAAAGTAAAAGTAAATTCAAGTTGGTGAATAAGAGTTTGTATCCTCTGAATCAAGATGTTACTGAAGAGATTTAAGTTATGGGTCAACCCTTATTGTCTGGCGCTTAGAAAAGCTTTTGCCTTATTGGCCAAATACGCATTTTTTGACTCACTGAGTTCACGGACCATGGTAAGGGTTTCATCGGTATCAACCTGATGGTTGGTATAGATCTCCAGCAATTTTACAATGGCGGGAATTTCTAAGTTCGGGACATGGGAATTGAAGAGAGGGAGTATTTCTGGATTTATTTCCCCCGCATCCAAAAACAATTCCAGGATCCACTTTCTCTTGCCAACATCAGTAGCTACTGCTATTTCTGCCAATTCTATTTGCAACCTACTGTCCAAAAGGTCGGCAGGCACAAGTACGTTAATGGCCTTTTCTGAGAGGGTAAAATCATCTTCCCGAATAAATGTGATCAGTTGATCTTTCAATTCGGGGAATCTTTCCAATTCTCCACGTATATTTTCCAATACCCAAATTTTATCCGAATAATTTTCCGACTGCAATACTGCTTCAAGAAATTTGAAGGTAAACCGGTCCTTGGTCCAGTTTACAATCTCGGTTTTGGTTGGACCATAAATAACCTCATACAGCTTATGGGTAGTATAAGCAGCACCCTCCACCACAAATTCCAACACCTCCTTGGAAGTGGCTCCTGACACACCGTCAACTTCCTCCCCATTTGAGGAAGACTCCAATATCAGTTCTTTGTACGAATATTGACCTAAGGGAGAAGTTGGGTTAAGCAGTAAATCGTTCAGCCTTACATATTCCTCCTTGGTAAAAGGATCGTGATCCGTTTTGCTTAGGTACTCTTCTTCCGGCAATTCAAACCCCAAATACCTGCCTGTCAGATTCCAGTAGACGACAATATCCAACAGCCTGCATTTGTCGTCAAAGCAAACGTTGGTCCGAATATTTCTGGAATAATGGAGGGGAAAGCCTTCCACAGAAAGGTATTGATACAGCGTATCCATGGATATTTCACTTTCAAAGTCAACGACTCTCAGGTTTACTTGCTTTACGGGCAAATCGATCGTTTTTTGATTTAAGTAAACGATTTTTCCGTCACCCTGAAGGATCCCCAATATCATCCAAAAACATCCTATTAACCAAGAGTGCAATCCAACTTCCTGCATTAT
>JBBQXZ010000283.1:0-6228 GCA_038209145.1 Cytophagales bacterium
CCCCAAGCAGGTCGCTAATATAATATTGAGTCCAACAAAATAAAACGATTCTTTTTTTTAACTTTCTTAGATTATTTTCGGTTGTTTGCGATGCTTATGATATATTTATTTTACAGGAAAACCTTATACATGGAATTGGTTGATTGAAGTGATCCTTACAAGAAATAGAATGGCTATTGCCTGTTTAGTGTTAAACACTGCACCAATAACGATCAGATTATTATGATAGAAAAAAGGGTTAACCAGTTGGATTTGAAACAAAACCCCAGCTATAGGCTTGTCGGTTTTTCGCTTCCATTTTCTAATCGGCGATGGAAAATAAAAAATGGCGAAATTTCCACCAATCCCTTTGTTTGAAAGGATCAGGTAAGAATGAACCCGGGAAACGGTAACTAGGAATTACTGGAATCTGGAGGTTGGGATCCAGCTACCTCGAAGGGGAGGCTTCCAAAGTAATTACCTCTAATTTACCTGCCTTTTGGATAAGGTAAAATCAACGGCGATTACTTACAGAGAGATAACAGGAATATTTATTAAGGTGATAATCTCAATTTAAACAAGCTTTTTATAAGATTTTAGAAAAACCCCCATCAAACAAGTATAATGGCGAAGAAAAATAAAATCACCCGAAGGGATGCGATAAAACTAAGTGCCGGAAGTGGATTAGCTTTGGCATTTGGGACTAGTTCAGGATTTTCGGACACGCTTCCAAAAAAGAGAAACAGGATTCAAGAGGAAAACAAAAAGGAAGGAACCACTTCCTGGCAGTTGACCAGGGTGAGGCATGACAACAAACTTTATCGTTCTTCACTGATTGAAGGGTATTGTTCCAGACAAAGTTTGAAGGCGGGAGAAACGTTGGATATCATGGTATCCGCGGACCCGGAGGAGGAGTACCAGATTGATTTTTACCGGACCGGTTACTACAGTGGAACTGGTGGTAGGTGGATGAAAACGACGGGTCCGCTAAAAGGTAAGGTACAAGCTACACCCACTCCCGGAGACATGAATATCCATGAATGTAAATGGGACGTTTCTACCCGTTTGACTATTCCTGAAGATTGGCTGAGCGGCGTCTATTTGGGTAAATTGCGGACATTGCCCAAAAATCCCAGAGAGCCTTATTGGGAGAGCTATATTATTTTTATTGTCACCGATGAGCGCGAGACGGACTTTTTGTTCCAATGCTCAGACAATACCTGGCAGGCCTATAACAAATGGCCGAATAATTATTCCATATATACCCATCCCAAAGGAACTCAGGGACCCTGGGCAAAGGTAAGCTTTGACAGGCCCTATGCCCGTCAGGGACAATATGAAGCCATTGTAAATGATCCGCTTTCTTTCGGATCGGGAGAGTTTATTTCCTTTGAAATGCCCTTTGCCTATTTTTTGGAGCAGCATGGTTACGATGTCAGCTATTGTTCCAATGTGGACCTGCTTACGCCAGATAGAGGGTTAAAGACCAAGGCTTTTTTAAGCATCGGGCATGATGAATATTGGGATATTCGACAGTTTAGAAGCGTGGAAACACTTAAGGAAAATGGGGTAAACCTCTTGTTTTTTTCGGGAAACTCCATTTGCTGGGTAGCTCCCTTTACTGCAAGTGAAGCAGGCAAACCTAACCGAAGGATATTCAGGGGAGGGCCATACGGCGCCAATAATGATTATGCAGTCTTGAGGGAAAAATTAAATGGTCCTTTTCCGGAGAGGGGGCCTGATGAGGGGCTGTTGATGGGGGTAAGAAATATTGAGCCTGTAAATGGTGGAGGTGACTGGATTGTAAAAACACCCGATCATTGGATATTTAAGGGTACCGGCATGAAGCAGGGAGATAGTATTCCGGGGCTTATTGGCTGGGAGTATCATGGGGATGCTGCGGCTATTGAAGGGTTGGAGGTTGTTGCCGAAGGTACGGCCTGGGTTGGAGGGGATGATCCATCCCATTGGCAGGCAGTTGTCTATCCTGGGCCAAAAGGAAATTTTATTTTCAATGCTGCCACTATTTTCTGGGCGATGGGACTGAGTAGCCCTCCCGGCCATACCCTTCCATGGTCCCATTACAGCAGGCCACATGGACCAGATTCCAGGGTCCAAAAAATCACACATAACCTGTTGGAAAAAGCCATAAAAACCCAGAAGATGTAACAGCAACAATAAATTCAGGAAATCGATTTGGGCAAAACATGTACAATTCCATTTGAAAAAACAATATGATAATAAATAGACGGCGCTTTATCGGAACGGTAGCTACAGGTACATTTGGTATGTTGTCCTCCCCTGTTTTTTCAATGACGAAAGGGCTTGAAAAAAATGTGGAGATGGATTTATCAAAACCTCAAAGTTACCAGTGGCAAATAGGAATCTCCAAGGCATTGATCACCCCTCAAAATGACGTTTGGTTGGCTGGTTATGGTAGAAAAAGAGTAGCTTATGGTAAAATTCATGACTTATGGGCCAAAGTAATAGCCTTGAAAGATGCATCCGGCCAAAAAGTGGTGATGGTTACCACCGATCACATGGGTATGTCTAAAACTGTTTATGAGCGTATTTTTCAAAGGGTAGCCCAACAATTCCAATTGGATCGCGCTCAATTTATGCTGACCTTTTCTCATAACCATTGTGGTCCCTGTTTGGAAGAGGATCTGGTTGATTATTACCCCAGTGATGCGCGGCAGAAAGCATCGGTAAAGGCATACACTTCATGGATGGAGGATCAGATAATCTCAGCGATCGATGAGGCCCTTAATAACTGGCAAGACTGCGAATTATTTGCCGGTGGTGGGAAATGTACTTTTGCCGTCAATAGACGGGACAATAAGGAAGCTGAGGTTCCCGACATATTGGCCAAAGGGAATCCACTAAAAGGAGCTGTGGACCATGATGTACCGGTACTTGTTGCCAAAGGACCCGGTGGGCATTATTTAGCCCTCCTTTTTGGTTATGCATGCCATCCCACCACGTTGGATTTTAATACATGGTGCGGGGATTATCCAGGTTTTGCCCAGATCGCATTGGAAAATAAACTTCCCGGAACGGCAGCCATGTTTTTCAATGCCTGTGGAGGTGACCAGAACCCCCTGCCAAGGAGGAAATTGGCCCTTTGTGAAAAATATGGTGAAATGCTTTCCACAGCGGTGGAGGAAGTGCTAAATGCTCCATTGGACAAGATTTCTTCCAAGCTTGGTACTGCTTTCAATTCCGTGGATTTGGCCTATGAAGAAATGGTCACTTTGGAAAAATTAAAGCCAATAGCCAATGGAAGAAGTCCACTTCAAGCGAGATGGGCAAAACGAATGATCACTAAAATTGAAAATGGTGAAATCTTTTCCGACCACTATCCTTATCCAACACAGGCCTGGCAGATGGGTGAGGAACTCTTATTTATTGGTATTGGAGGTGAGGCGGTGGTAGATTATTCGCTTAGGTTCAAGAAGGAATTCCCACAAAAAACCTGGGTATGTGGCTATGCCAATTATATGTCAGCTTATATCCCTTCCCGCCGTGTCTGGGAAGAAGGTGGTTACGAAGGAGGACCACATCTTGATGAGTATGGACACCCTGCATGGAGATGGAGAGGAGATATTGAAGACCGTATCGTAGAAAGTGTGCACCAAGTGGTAAAGAATACAAAGGGTTGAGACAGTCCCTAAAGCCAATGTAAGGGTATTCATTATTTGTGCTGAAACAAATCCACCTGAGTCTGATTTTCAATAGCCCGGTCCAAGATGTCCAAAGCTTCATCCAGTTCGGCAAAAGTGATGGTTAGGGCAGGAGTAAGCGTAAGTACGTTTCCCATGGAAATTTTAAAACTTAACCCCAAATCCAGGCAGGCATAAAGCACTTTTTCTGCCAAATCTATCGCTCTGGATCCGTCTTCAAGGACCAACTCCACACCTATCAACAACCCCAAACCCCGGACATCCCCGATGCAGGCATGCTTTTCCCTAAGTTTTTCCAATCCCGCCCTCACGTAGTTTCCTTTTTTTACCACTTCACGCAGCACGTTGTTGTTTTCAATAAATTGGATCACGGCCAACCCCACAGCCATGGCAATGGGGTTTTTTTCATGGGTATAATGCCCGATTGAACGGGTTTTGACCGATTCATTCAGTCCTTCGCGGGCAATCATGGCAGCCAGAGGAAGCATTCCCCCACCGATACTTTTTCCTATAACCACTATATCGGGAACGATATCATACTGCTCAAAGGTAAAGAAGGTACCGGTGCGGCCCACTCCATGTGGAATTTCATCAAGGATCAGCAGTGCTCCGTATTTGTCACAGGATTTCCGGATTTTTTTCCAATAGTCTTTCGGAGGAATATACGGCGTACTGCGAACGGTTTCGGCAATGACGGCGCACACATCCTGTTCCTTTTCAAGTACATATTCGATATAATCGGCACATTTCAGCGAACAGGTCTTGCCACAGTCGAAGGGACAATGTGTGGGGTCCGAAGGGGGAACGTGGTTGGTACCGGACAGCAGGGGACCGGCATCCTTGCGGAATACGGCCTCGCCGCCTATAGATATCATATCTAATGATGCACCATGAAAAGAATCCCAAAGGCTGATCGTCTTGTGTCTCCCGGTAGCTGCTCTGGCCAGCTTTAGGGCCATGCCCATGGCAACTGTACCCCCCGGGGCAAACAACACCCGATTCAAATCTCCCGGTGCGAGCTCAGTCAGTTTCTTGGCAAAGGCAATGGCCGTTTCATTGGTATATCGCCGGGGACTGAAGGGCAATTTCTCCATCTGGTCCACGATGGCTTGTTTGATAACCGGGTTGCCATAGCCGACATGGTGCGCACTGTTGCCGTGAAAGTCCAAATAGGCCTTCCCCCGATGGTCATATATATAAGAGCCCTCAGCCCGCTCCACTACGTTTAAACAAGGCGTGGATAAGGTTTGATGCATAAAGTATCTTTCATCCTCACGCAATATTTCTTTGGTGGATTCATCCAGTTTCCCGTACCACTTCATCCGCTCTTCTCCCAGGTTGATGTCCCCTTCTGACTTTAGTTCTTTCATGATGTAGCTGTTTCCATAAGGTAAATAATCAGGGGCATGCGGTCAAGATTTTTATCCGTTTTTTGGTCATTTTAAATCCGCTGATCCAACTCAGTAAAATGAATCGGTACAATAACCTACCAAAATTTTATTTTTTCAATCGCACGGCAAAGCCGTTCAATATCCTCAGGAAAGACGTTCCCAATATGGCCGATCCGGAAGGTAGGTGCCTGCGAAACTTTCCCCGGATAGATGACGAAGCCTTCTTTCTTTAATCCATCATATAGTTTTCTGAAATTAAATGAAGGCGTCTCGGGTTCTAAAAAGGCGGTAATGATGGGGGATTGCAGCTCTGGGGGGAGAAAGGGATGTATGCCTATTTTTTCCATTCCGCTTACAAGCACCCGGTGGTTTTCACAGTACCGCTTGTTTCTAGCAACTACCCCTCCTTCAGACTCCAACTCGTTCATGGCCTGCAGAAAGGCCCTGACGGTGTGGGTAGGGGAGGTAAAGCGCCATTTGCCCGACTGGGTTTCCATGCTGTGCCATTGATCATGAAGATCCAGGGAATGGCTTTTCGAATTTCCCTTGCAGGATACCAATTCCTCCCGCTTGGCCAGGACAAAGCCAAACCCCGGGACGCCCTGAATGCATTTGTTGGCACTGCTAATGAGAAAATCAACGTTTCCGTCTGACAAATCGATGGGGATGCCGCCGAAACTGCTCATGGCATCAAGAATAACTAATTTCCCAAAAGATTTCGCAACTTTGGCTATGGGCAGGTAATCATTCAGAATTCCCGTAGTCGTCTCACAGTGAACCATTCCCACATGGGTGATGCTTTTAGTTGCTGTCAGAGCTTCTTCTACCGCTTCGGCCGTAGGTCTGGTGGTTTCAGGAAAAGAAAGGACGGAGGCCTGCGCCCCCATCATGCTGGCCATTTTAGCCATGCGCTGACCATAAGCGCCATTGGAAACAATCAGCAAGTGACTATCGGGAGTTAAGCCAGTCCACAATACCGCCTCCACCGAAAAGCTGCCACTGCCTTGCATCAATACGGAAGTATATTCCTTAGAAACATTTCCTATAGTCAACAATCCGGCTCGGATTTTTTGGACAATATCGTTGTAATCCGTATCCCAGGTACACCAATCCCGCATCATGGCCTGTCTGACCGTAGAAGTCGTACTCAAGGGACCAGGAGTTAGCAAGAGGTA